>JAXJVE010000311.1:0-1426 GCA_036308705.1 Acutalibacteraceae bacterium | reverse complement strand
TCGACACCCTCAGCGAGCAGATGATTATAAAACAATGTATTCAAAAGATAAGACTTTCCGCATCGTCTCACACCGGTTATCACCTTGATAAAACCGTTCTGCTTTCTTACAATCAGTTTGTTCAGATATAAGTCGCGTTTAATCTCCATAATATCCCCCACTTAATTTTTTTGCCGCAAACGGCATATATATTAACTGTATTATAGCAGATACTCCAAGAAAAATCAAGGGGTTCAGTAATACAGTTAATATTTTTGCCACAAACGGAGGTTTTATGAATTGAAATTGATTTCTCTTCACATTACTGTATCTTGTTTTTAAGAATCTCTGCCAACAAAATCGGATTTGCCTTTCCGCCTGTTTTCGCCATTGCATTGCCCATAAGAGCTTCAAATGCTTTTTCTTTGCCTCGACGATATTCACTTATGAGTTTTTCACTCATTTTTATAACCTCATCAGCAACCGCCGTCAGCAGTTCACAGTCGTTGATCTGAGCAAGTTCTTCTTGTTCAACGACAATAGCAGGGTCAAAATCCGATTCCCACATTCTTTTCAGCAGTTTTTTTACAGTTGATGAGTTGATTACCTGTTCACCGAACAATGTAGCAAGTTTAGCCATATTTTCAGGTGCAATAGGACAAATGAATTCATCTTTGTTCATTCGCATTATGTCGGTTATAAAAATGTTCGCTACGATCTTATAATAAGTAGTATGTCTTACAACCTCTTCATAATATCTTGCCATATCGGGATCAGACAAAAGAGCATCACTGTCATAAGCCGAAAGACCAAAGTCTTTAATAAATTTACGCTTTTTCGTATCGGGTAATTCTCCGATCTGGCTTTTCAGTTTCAAAATATCTTCAGAAGTAAGTTCAATCGGCGGTAAATCGGGATCAGGGAAATAGCGATAATCATTTGCATTTTCTTTGGTTCGCATCGTGTATGTTTTTCCTGTTTCCTGGTCGAATTTTCTGGTTTCCTGAACAACTTTTCCGCCGGACTCAATCACCTCAACCTGCCGTCTGTATTCATATTCGATAGCCTGAACAACATAGTGGAATGAGTTGATGTTTTTCATTTCAGTACGGGTTCCAAATTCTTTTTGACCTTTTTTACGAACGGACAGGTTTACATCACAACGGAAAGAACCCTCATTCTTTTTGCAATCTGAAATCCCTGTGTAAAGAATGATTGCACGGAGCTTTTCAAGATACGCATTCGCCTCTTCCGGGGATCGAATATCAGGCTCGGAAACGATCTCAATAAGAGGTACGCCGCAACGGTTGCAGTCAATCATGGTTCCATACTTATCATCGTGTACAAGCTTGCCTGCATCTTCTTCAATATGAATTCGAGTGATTCCGACTTTCTTTGAACCTTCCGTTGTTTCAATCGTTATGTATCCGTTCTCACACAACGGAAT
>JAXJVE010000310.1:0-2552 GCA_036308705.1 Acutalibacteraceae bacterium | reverse complement strand
GTTTTACAGTATTACGGCATCAACAATGTGCAGATACAGATGACTCAGGGTAAGCTTACCGACCATTATGACCCCCGTGCAAATGTTATAAGGCTTTCACCTGCTGTTTTTTCAGGCTCTTCAATAGCAAGTGTGGGTATTGCCTGCCATGAAGCAGGTCACGCTGCACAGCACGCTGAGGATTATAAACCAATCAAAATCCGAAATTCGCTCATTCCTGTTTGTAATATAGGTTCATCTCTCGGTATTCCTCTTGCGGTTATCGGTTTGTTTATGGGATTTGAGCCGCTGATTATTTTCGGTCTTGCACTTTACGGTGCGGTGTTCCTTTTTCATCTTGTAACACTTCCCGTTGAATTCAATGCAAGCCGCAGAGCGATTAAAGTTATAGAAGATACAAATTTACTTTATGATGAAGAAGTCAAGGGTGCCAAAAAGGTTCTTTCCGCAGCAGCAATGACCTATGTTGCATCAATGCTTGTTGCCCTTGCAAACCTTCTCAGATTGGTGCTCAGATTTAACAGAAGAAGAGACTGATGTTTTGAAAGGAAGTTTTGATTTATGAAAAGTGCAAGACAAGTTGCATTTGAAGCGCTTCTCAAGGTACACCGTGACGGTGCATATTCAAACCTTGTTGTTGACAGCCTTTTAAAAGAGAATAAGGATCTTGATGAGAGAGATAAAGCGTTTGTCTGCAACCTTGTCTACGGCACACTTGACAGACTCATTCTGATTGATTATAACCTCGGTCTTTATCTTAATCAGCCCGTCAAAAAGCTCAAGCCCGAGCTTCATACCATTCTCAGAATGGGTACATATCAGCTTTTGTTTATGGATAAAGTTCCTTCAAGAGCCGCTGTTAACGAAAGTGTAAACCTTGCAAAGGTGAATAAATCCGCATTTGCGGCATCACTTGTAAATGCCGTTCTCAGAAGAGTGTCCGATAACGGTGTTCAGCTGCCCGAAGGCGGTGAAAACAGTACAGAATACCTTGCGGTCAAATACTCCTGCCCTGAGTGGATTATTGAACTCTGGGCTGATGCTTACGGTATCGAAAACGCCGTAGCCCTTGCAGAAAAAGCACTTGAAGCGGCACCTGTTGTTATACGTGTGAATACAACAAAAACAACTCCCGATGATCTTATAAATAAGCTTGCGGACGAAGGAGTAACAGCTGAAAAATCTGATATTATTCCGAATGCACTTATCATAAGCAACACGGGTTCTGTTGAAGAACTTGAAGCATACAAAGAAGGTCTTTTCCACGCTCAGGATATCGCTTCTCAACTTTGCTGTATGGCACTTGATGCAAAAGAAGGCGAAACGGTGTTTGACCTTTGTGCCGCACCCGGCGGAAAAACCTTTACCATTGCAGAAAATATGAATAATACAGGTATTGTAAGGTCGTTTGACATCTATCAATCCCGTGTTGAACTTATAAAAAGCGGAGCAGAAAGACTCGGTCTTGATAATGTATATACATATCTTTCTGACGCATCAATTTTTAATGAAAACTACGGCTTTGCAGATAAGGTGCTTTGTGACGTGCCTTGTTCGGGTCTCGGAATTATAAGAAGAAAGCCTGAAATCAGATTCAAAAAGAAATCGGAGATTGACGGACTTCCCGAGATTCAGTACCGTATTCTTTGCAATGCCGTGAAATACCTTAAAGACGGCGGAAGGCTTGTTTATTCAACCTGTACGCTCAATCCTCAGGAAAATTCGCAGGTTTGCGACAGATTTCTGAGCGAACACCCCGAATTTTCGGCAGTTGAGGTTCATCCCGATTTGCCGAGATACGGCGAAGGTGATAAATATCTCACTCTTATGCCTCATCTTCATTCAACAGACGGCTTTTTTGTTGCTGCTTTTATAAAGAACGGAGGTGCCAGATGAACAGAGATATTCTTTCTATGACCCTCGAAGAGATGACACAATCTTTTACTGATATGGGAATTCAGAAATTCCGTGCAAAGCAGATTTATGAGTGGCTTCACCGTCACCTTGCCTGCAACTATGATGAAATGCTGAATATACCCAAATCGCTCAGAGAAGAACTTGCCGAAAAATTTCCGCTTTATAACTGCGAAATTGAAAGAAAGCAGGTTTCAAAGCTCGACGGTACAGTCAAGTATCTCTTCAGACTTCACGACGGCGACTTTGTTGAAAGCGTTGTTATGAAATATAAATACGGCTATTCAATCTGCGTTTCTTCGCAGGTTGGCTGTAAAATGGGTTGTGCATTCTGTGCATCAACTCTCGGCGGATTCAAACGAAGCCTCAATGCGGGCGAAATACTTTCTCAGCTTTACTGGGCACAAAAAGATATCGGTGAAAGAATTTCACATATTGTGCTTATGGGAATGGGTGAACCGCTTGATAATTATGACAATGTTATGCGTTTTCTTGCACTTGTAACAGATGAAAAAGGTGTTAATATTTCAATGAGAAATATTTCGCTTTCAACCTGCGGAATTGTTCCAAAAATCGAAGAACTCCTCGAAAAGAAGCTTCAGCTTACCTTGTCCATTTCTCTTCACGCTCCTGATAAT
>JAXJVE010000309.1:0-5102 GCA_036308705.1 Acutalibacteraceae bacterium | reverse complement strand
ATATAATAACGTCTTGCTTCATCTAACCAATCTTCTTCGCAGTCAAATGCGCCGAATTTGCCGAAACCGTCAGCCGAGAATAAAATCTTATCTACGTTATCATAGGTCATAATAACCTCGGGCCAATGCACCATAGGTGCGGTACAGAAGGTAAGATTATGGTTACCTAGCGAAAGAGAATCGCCGTCTTTTACAACGAGTCTGTTATCGGTATAATCAACGCCGAAGAACTTTTTCATCATTATAAAAGCTTTATCTGTTGCAACAACAACGGCATCGGGATAAGCTTCGGTGAATTTTGTTATGTTTGCGGAATGGTCGGGCTCCATATGCTGAACGATAAGGTAATCGGGAGTTTTATCGCCGAGTGCATTTTTGATATTGCCGAGCCATTCATCGCCGAATGCGGCATCAACGGTATCAAATACCGCAATTTTTTCATCTTCAACAATATAAGAATTATATGCCATACCTTCGGGTACGATATACTGACCTTCAAACAAATCAATCTCTCTGTCGTTCACGCCGACATACTTAATATCTTTAGCTACCATAAAAATCTCCTTAAAATCAAAGTATACACTTGGATTATATCAAATATTATCAGATATATCAAGACTGATTTAAAAGGAAATCCCTGCAACATTTCTGCTGCAGGGATTTTGTTTTATTAAAGATTATAATACTTATCGAACTCTGCGGGGTGAGGAATTGCTGCAAGCTGGCTGCACTCGTCACGCTTTGTTTTGATGAAGTTTTTGATAAGCTCTTCGGGGAATACTCCGCCTTCTGTAAGGAATGCGTTATCTGCTTCAAGAGCATCGAGTGCTTCGGGAAGAGATACAGGAAGATGATGAAGCTTAGCCTTTTCTTCATCGCTGAGATGATAAAGGTTAACATCATAGGGGCCCCATCCGTTTGCGTGGGGATCAATCTTATTCTTAACACCGTCAAGACCTGCCATAAGGATTGCTGCATAGCAGAAATAGGGGTTGCAGGTTGCGTCGGGGTTACGAAGCTCAAATCTTCTCTTATCGGGGCTCTTTGCATAAGCAGGAATACGGATAACGGCACTTCTGTTTGAAGTTGCATAACCTACTGTTACAGGTGCTTCATAACCGGGAACAAGTCTCTTGAATGAGTTTGTGCTGGGGTTTGTGATAGCACAGAGAGCTGCAATATGCTTAAGAAGACCGCCCATAAAGTAATGAGCTGTTTCGCTGAGGTGTGAATAGCCGTTATCATCTGAGAATACGGGCTGACCGTCTTTGAAAAGAAGCATATGTACGTGCATACCGCTGCCCGCTTCACCGTAGATGGGCTTGGGCATAAATGTTGCAGTTTTGCCGTATTTGAGAGCTGTGTTGTGGATGATGTATTTGATCATCATTGAAGCATCTGCCATATGAACAACTTCGCCGAGCTGAGGCTCGATTTCAAACTGACCTGATGCAGCAACTTCGGGATGATGATAGTTGATTTCAATGCCTGCATCCTTCATATGCATACACATTTCGCTGCGGCATTCATAAGAAACGTCAAAGGGTTTTGCAATGTGGTAGTTCTTCTGCTTTGCAACAATAACACCTTTACCCTCGTTGTTTGAATTCCAGTATGACTGCTTTGCATCAACGGTAGCACCGATGTGCTTACCTTCAACGCTCCATGTAACATCGTCGAAAAGATAGAATTCAAATTCGGGAAGAATCTTCATTTCATCTGCGATACCACTGTTTTTCATATATTCAACAGCTGCTTTGATGATGTTTCTGGGATACTGAGCAAGAGGTCTGTTTTCGGGTGAATCGATTATCATTGCGTTACCTGTCATTGAGAGGGTTGCAATTTCACAGAAGGGGTCGATAACTGCTGTATCGGGGTCGGGAATGAAAACCATATCGCTCTTTTCAACAACAGCATAGCCGTAGTTTGAAGCGTCAAAACCGATACCGCTTTTCATTGTATCTTCAGAGAAATTCTCTGCGGGGATTGTTACGTGACGGTACTGACCGTTGATGTCAACCATCTTGAAGTCTACCATCTTGATATCTTTTTCTTTGATAAGTGCGAGAATATCCTGTATGCTCTTTGCCATTTAGGAACACTCCTTTTAATAAAATACGGATAAATTATAGCAATATTTTGTTTTTTCGTCAATACTTGCAAGAGGTATCTTTTTAAATTTATACAGATAACAGAAAATATTCCGTTATTGTTTCGGCTGATTCTTTCATTCCGTTATCTGCCCACCACCTGACAGTTTCAACAAACACAGAAGAAATATGGTTTATCATAAAATCTTCAGGCAGATTTTTGTTCTTCTCATTTATAAAAATACCGAATTGATTTTTAACAAGAGAACTGAATTCAGACTTAAAATAACTTATAAAAAGCTCGTTGTTTTTGCAAGATAACAAATCAAGAATATTGTTATCATTTTTCTGAAGATGTTTAAAAAGATGAAGAAAAACCGAATCTGCAGATTCACACTCAAATATGTGCCTGTGATTGATTTTTTCGTCACCCATTGAATCAAATATATGACAAAACAGCTCTTCACACAGCTCTTTTAACAGAAAATCTTTTGTTTCAAAATGCGAATAAAATGTTGCTCTGCCAACATCGGCAAGTTCAATTATCTCGCCAACGGTAATCTGAGCATAGCTCTTTTTTGATAAAAGTGCGGTAAATGCACCGAATATTGCTTCTCTTGTTTTTCTTTGTCTTCTGTCCATATCTTACTCCGTACAATTTTTGAATTTTGTTCGGTAACGAACAACGGAAAAATATCATATATTGATTATCGGTCTTATACTGATTAAAATAATATCGAACAATATGTTCGGTATTGAATTTATTGTATCTTAATTGCAAAATTATGTCAACAGGTGATATTATGAAATCCGAGAAGAAAATTTTATCTGCATTTATTCTTAACACATTGTTTTCGGCATTGGAATTATTCGGCGGATTATATACGGGAAGTGCCGCGATAATCTCAGATGCGGTACACGATGCAGGCGATGCCGTAAGTATAGGCATAGCATACTTTCTTGAGAAAAAGAGCAAAAAACAGCCCGACAAAACTCATACCTACGGTTATGCAAGATACTCTCTTCTTGGCGGGATAATTACTTCTGCAATACTTTTTATAAGCTCTTTGGCGGTAATCTTCAGCGGAATAAAAAAAGCAATAAACCCGACTGAAATCAACACTAACGGAATGATGATATTTGCAATCATCGGTGTAATTATCAATTTTGTGGCTGCCGTCATCACACGCAAAGGCGAATCTCTTAACAGTAAAGCGGTAAATCTGCACATGCTTGAAGATGTACTCGGGTGGATTGCAGTTTTAATTTGTTCAATCGTTATAAAACTTACAGGTTTTATATTAATTGACCCGATTGTTTCAATCGCAGTTGCATTGTTCATCGGCATTAATGCGTTAAAAAATCTCAGAGAGGCATCGGATATATTTCTTGAAAAAACGCCCGATTGCATCAATATAAGCGAAATTCAGAATCATATATGCGAAATTGACGGTGTTATTGATGTTCACCATATACACATAAGAAGCATTGACGGGAATAACAATTACGCAACAATGCATATAGTAACAGACAATAACTCTTTTGAAGTCAAAGAAAAAATACGCAAAATTTTATCTGAACACGGCATCTGCCACTCAACTCTTGAGTTTGAAAGCAAAAACGAGAAATGCAACGAAAAGCAGTGTAATACCGAAACCGCAACATTCTCAAAGCATCATCACCACCATTAAAAAGACGGCAGAAAAACCTGCCGTCTTTTTAATGTTATCTTTTAATTAACTTGAATTTTTCAAAAATCATAATCACAAGAGGAATTGCAATTATCTGAAGAATAATTCCCGGAATCGCATTCATAACAGCTTCTGTCCAGAAAACCGCAAAACCGAATTTTGAAATATCAAATCCGAGGCAGGCAAACTGAACAACTCCCCACACCGCACGTCCGACTATCATTGAAACAATAAGCGAAACATATATGTATATCTTCTTTTTGGGGAACAAACGGTAAAGAACACCGCTTAAAATACCGTATACCGCGAGTTCACACGCCATTGATACCGCTTTCGGAAAAAGAACGGGCATACCGATTGTGAGCGACCTGAGTAAAGGTGCAACAAACCCTACCGCAAGCCCCCACGGCCCGCCGCAGATATATCCGCAAAGAATAACAGGTATGTGCATAGGGCAGAGCATATTGCCTATTTCAGGCACCTGACCCGTAAAAAACGGTAATACATATGCCAATGCGAGAAACATTGCAGAAAGCACAAGTTTATTTATATAGTTTTGTTTTTTCATTTGATTTTCTCCACAGTTATCTTATTTATTCCTGTATCAAGTGTCTGTTTCACATCGCCGAAAACAAATTCTGCTGACTGATTTTCGGGGATTGCAATTTCAAATTCAATGCCGTTTTCGTATTTGGTATATGAAACACAAATCTTTCCTGTTTTCAATGTTCTGAAGCCTTCAATATGATTAATTCCTTCAACCGCAACAGGTGATATAATTATTTCGGAATATCCCGCACAGCCCTCTTTGGCACGTATGCCCAGAATATAATCATAGATATACGCCGTAACCGCACCGAACATAGGATGGTTATGTGAACGGTCTCTGAGTGACTCGGGCCAGTATTCCCAAAGTGTTGTTGCTCCGAGGCGTTTCATTTCCGCAAATGAATGTACGGAATCAGAAAGAATCAAATCAGCAGCGAGCTGACCGTCACCGTGTTCAAACAAAACTCTTGTAAGAATATCCGTGCCGAAAATACCCGTATCATATCCGCCGAGTTTTTTATAATTCAGAACCGTGTTTTTATATGTTCGCTCATCACCGATACCTATATCAACCGCAAAGGCATTTGCACCTTGCTGACCGCCGAGAAAATTGCCGTCCCATTTGTTGAAATAAGCCGCCATAAGAGCATCTTTTCTCTCTTTGATTCTTTTTTCAAACTCGGGTATATCTTCATTTTTACCGATGATTTTTGCAATTTCAATACAACGGCTGAGTGATTTTATATAAAAATAATTATTGACAAAAGGT
>JAXJVE010000308.1:0-4801 GCA_036308705.1 Acutalibacteraceae bacterium | reverse complement strand
TGCATCCACAGCATCCATGTTGGTCATTTCCTTCAGGTCTTCGTAGTCCCAGATGGCGATCTTCTGGATCTCGTGGGAAGTACGGAAACCGTCGAAGAAGTTGATGAAGGGTACGCGGCCTTCGATGGAAGCCAGGTGCGCAACAGCACCAAGGTCCATAACTTCCTGAGTGTTTGTTTCAGCGAGCATTGCGAAACCTGTCTGACGGCAGGCATAAACGTCTGAATGGTCGCCGAAGATGTTAAGAGCGTGTGAAGCTACGCAGCGTGCTGATACGTGGAAAACGCTGGGAAGAAGCTCACCTGCGATTTTATACATATTGGGGATCATAAGAAGAAGACCCTGTGATGCAGTGTAGGTTGTTGTGAGAGCACCTGCTGCGAGTGAACCGTGAACGGTACCTGCTGCACCTGCTTCTGACTGCATTTCAGCAACTCTTACTGTTGTGCCGAAGATGTTCTTCATACCCTGTGCTGACCACTGGTCAACATAGTCTGCCATGGGGCTTGACGGAGTGATGGGGTAAATACCTGCAACTTCTGTGAAGGCATATGACACCCATGCAGCGGCGTTGTTACCGTCCATGGTCTTCATTTTTCTTGCCATAGTCTTTTCCTCCTAAAGATTTAAGCTTTATTAGTGAATAAATAATAATAAAACACCATTGATTATACTAACACTTTTCCGTGTATTTGTAAAGACTTTAAATATTCCAAATTGCACAACTTTTTTATAAAATATTTGTATAATATTTCGGTTAAGTTTGTTTTTATGAGTTTTGAATTTAAGTTTATTGACTTTTTTTGTTTTTGGTGGTATTCTATTGCTGTATTTTTTTATTGGAGGTCAAATTATGGGAATGACATTACTTCAGCAAATTTCATTCAAAATCTTTACACTTATCGTTACAATTATGTATTCGATCAACGGCGGTCTGGTTGCTCCTTCAACCGAAACACCCATCAAGGCAAAGAATCCCGATGAGGTTAAAATGGTTTTTGCAACCGTTGCAGACCCTCAGGTTTCAAACTATATGTTCAGCAGATACCAGTCCTTCCAGGAAGCTTGTATGGATCTCAGAAATGCCGAAACAGAGTTTGATGCAATCGTAGGCGTTGGCGATATTGCCGAAAACGGTCTTCTTGAAGAATATCAGCTTGCATATAACGAGCTTTATGATCTCAGCGACCGTTTCATTATGAATTCAGGTAATCACGATATCAGACTCCGTCTTTACAGCCAGAGCGTTGATCGTTTCTGCGGTTTTGTAAATGCACTTAACAGAGATGAGAAGATGACACAGCTTTGGTATTCAGAAGAAGTTAACGGATACAAATTCATTGTACTCGGCTCTGATAAAATGGTGTTTGAAGAGGCATATTTCAGCCCCGAACAGCTTGAATGGCTTGATGCTGAGCTTGAATCCGCAAACGGCAAGCCCGTATTTGTTATCAATCATCAGCCGTTCAAACTTACACACAATCTCCCCGCAACATGGGGTAACGGTACTAATAAGGAAGCAGGTTCGATGGGTGACCAGAACGATGAGGTTCGTGCAATTCTTACAGAGCACGCTGCAGACGGTAATGTTTTCTTTATTACAGGTCATCTTCACGCAGGTTTCAGCCAGTACAGTTATCAGAACCTTGACGGTATCCATTCATTCAATGTGCCCGCACTTTCAATTGAAAACAAAGACGGTGAAGAGGGCGGTAACGGAGCAGGTCTTACATACATCGTTGAAGTTTACGAAGACGAAGTTCTCTTCAGAGCAAGAAACTGCAAAACAGGAGAATGGCTTACAAAATGGGATGTTACTGTTCCCATTAAATAATTACCGAAAGGAAAAGTTACAATGAAAAAGAATTTTCTTAAAGTTCTCAGTCTTGTTCTTTGTGCAACAATGCTTGTAAGCTGCTTTGCATTCAGCGTATCGGCTGACGAAGCTGCAACAGGCGCAGAACCCACCCGTGTTTCAGTTGTATTCAACGGCGATGCTTCAACTCAGAGAGGTATCACATGGTACACCAACGAAAAAACAAACAGCGTTGTTCAGATTCAGGGCATTGACGGTTCGCTTGTTGAAACCGCAAAAATCACTTACGATGAAGTTTTTGAGTGGGAAGGCAAGTTCGTTCACAAGGCACTTGTTAAAGACCTCACTCCCGGTACAACATATTTCTACCGTGTAGGCGACGGCGTTGTTTTCAGCGAAATCGGTACATTTGTTACCGATAACGGCGACAGCAAGGCAGATTTCATCACTTTCGCAGACGTTCAGGCGGGCAATGAAGATAACTTCAAAAGATCGGCAAGAGTTCTTGAACAGGCTTTCAAAACAATGCCCACAGCAGAGTTTATGGCAGGCCTCGGCGATTTCACCGATGACAGCACAAACGAAGAATGGGATTGGTATTCAGAATCAATGAATGATGTTAATATGAATACAACCCTCGCTCCCGTTGCGGGTAACCACGACGGCCTCGGTGTTGAAAACTGGTTCAACAATATGTTCAACCTCGATACAAGCGAAAGCGTTCAGACCAAAGACGGCGTTAACTATTCATTCGATTACGGCAACATCCACTTTGCTGTTCTTAACACAAACGATGTTCTTGCAATTTCAATTCCTCAGCTCACATGGCTTGAGAATGATATGAAGAGCACCGATAAGGACTGGAAAATCGTTCTTATGCACAAGTCACCCTACAGCCTCGGCAAGGATGCAAAGTGGCCCGATGCTCTCTATCTTCAGAAGTCGCTCACAAGAGTTATTGATGAATGTGATGTAGACCTTGTTCTCAGTGGTCACGACCATCAGTACCTCAGAACAAAGCCCCTTACAGGCAATAAGGTTGACGAAGAAAACGGCGCAATCTACATTCTTTCAGGCACATCAGGTGCAAAGAGATACGAAGCTCGTCCCTTCCTTGCAGACCACTTCCTTGATACAGATTTCATTGACGCTCTTACAATTCAGAGAAGCGGCGGTAACTACTGGGACGGCGAAGACTGGGATCAGCAGAACCCCGACTACGAAGGCGGTATCTTCAACACATTCTCAGTTGACGGCGGCACACTTACCGTTAAATCGTATGTTGTTTCAGACTACACAACAGATGAAGAAGGCAACATCATCGACGTTAACGAAGAGCCCAAAGTAACTCTTCACGATGAATTCACTCTTACAAAAGAAACAGGCAAGAACGAAATCACCTTCACAGGCGATAACACAACAACAGAAGCAGAATACAACCTTATGCTTGTTCCCAGCTTCCTCGGTCTTGCATCTTACGCAATCATTGAGTGGCTTCCCAAGTTCCTTATTATGGTTCCCTCACTTCTTTACAGCGTAATCGTTCTTGATATCTTTTAATTGATGCTCAGGGTTTCTGCAATGCGGAAGCCCTGATTCTTTTTTATAAAACAACAAGCGGCCTGCTGATGCAAGCCGCTTATTTTTATATCATATTTATCAGATGATTGCCCAGATATATTTCATAACATTGCCGAAAATTCCGAAGAGGAAGTTGAGGGGCTTCCAGGTGAGCTTGATGTTGAGTGTTGAGAAGAACGATATGATCATATCATCAATCGCATCAATGCCTACCTTGTCGCTCGGTGATTCATAATCGGTTTTTTCTATTGCAAAGCTGTCAACCTTTTCGGCTTCGTTGCCGTCAACCTGATATGCGTTGTAATAGAGGGTGTCGCCGTCAACGGTGATTGCCGTGAACATTGAGTTTTCAGCATCATAAAGAGCCTCTGCTCTGGGGAATTTTTCATCTGTTGCTGCGGGGTCTTTGGTGTGATAAATCTTAACACCTGATGTGCCGCAGATTGAATAAATTGTGCCGTTGGGGTCATATTTTACGGTGTAATCCTGACCGTTATAGGTTTTTGTGCCTGTTCTTGTGGGCATAACAACATTGCCGTTAAGAACGTCGGTTCTCAGGTAAACGTGGTCGTGACCCTGAAGAACAAGGTCAACGCCGAGATAGGGGAGAAGGGCACTGAGCTGATTTCTGATGCCTTCAACTTCGCCGTCATCGTAATGAGAGCCGTTTGAATAAGGTGCTTTATGAAGAACAACTATCTTCCACTTTGCGTTGCTTGACCTGATATCGTTGATCATCCAGTTAAGCTGAGCCTGACCGAGTTTATCATCTTCATCATCGTTTGTGTTGAGAACGGTGAAATGAACGCCGTTATAATCGTATGAATAATAAACGCCGCTGTCAAGATTCTGCTCGGGGATATTGGGAAGAACGAAGTTTTCTGTTATTACCGCACCTTTGTTTTCGTGGTTGCCCGTTGTGGGCATAAGAGGAACGCTGAGGAGCGATTTTGTTGAGTTGAGATAATAATTCCAATGCTTGATGTTTCCGCCTGCATCAACCTGATCGCCTGCAGAAACAACAAATCTGCCGTCGGGATAAAGATTATATGCCGTATCAAGCACTTCGCCGAAGCGTGCATACTGGTCTTTTCTCTGTGCCTGCGGGTCTGTCATATAGAAGAAGGTGAACGCATCGTCGCCGCCTTCTGCGGTAGTGATTGTACCCGCTTCACTCCACCAGCCAAGCTCTGCATCGCCTACACGGTAGCTGTATTTTTTGCCGGGTTCAAGGTCTGTGAGCTTGATAACGTGTTTTGTATATTCTCTTTCATAGGGGAGAATTGTAACAAGAAGACCGATATCCGCACCGGGATAAGATTTTACAACACTTTCGTTTGTTGCCGTAATTCCGCTTCCCGTAGTGGGTTTTCCGCTGAAATCGGGGGCTGTACTGTATGGAAC
>JAXJVE010000307.1:0-3572 GCA_036308705.1 Acutalibacteraceae bacterium | reverse complement strand
GTAAAGTTGGGCGTTGCAATGGCAGGCGGTACACCAATTGTTTTTCCTGCAATTGCAGTTTGTGATGGAATTGCCATGGGACACAAGGGAATGAAATATTCCCTTGTAACCCGAGACCTTATTGCCGATTCAACTGAAGCTATGGCTCTTGCCCACGGCTTTGACGGTCTTGTTATGGTACCTAACTGTGATAAAAATGTTCCGGGACTTTTAATGGCGGCGGCAAGAGTAAATGTTCCCACTGTTTTTGTCAGTGGTGGTCCTATGCTTGCAGGTAAGGTTGAAGGCAAAAAAACAAGCCTTTCAAGTATGTTTGAAGCTGTTGGTGCTTATAATGCAGGAAAGCTCAATGATGAGAAGCTTCTTGAATATGAATGCAAAACCTGTCCCACCTGCGGTTCTTGTTCGGGAATGTACACAGCAAACTCAATGAATTGCCTGACCGAAGCACTCGGTATGGGGCTTAAGGGTAACGGAACTATTCCTGCGGTATATTCTGCCCGTATTGAGCTGGCCAAGCACGCAGGTATGGCGGTTATGGACATGGTCAAGAAAAATATCCGTCCTCGTGATATTATGACAAAAGAAGCACTTATGAATGCTCTGACGGTTGATATGGCTCTGGGCTGTTCCACCAACTCTATGCTTCATTTACCTGCAATTGCTCACGAATGCGGTGTTGAACTGAATCTTGATATAGCAAATGAAATCAGCTCAAAAACCCCTAACCTTTGCCATCTTGCTCCTGCAGGCAGAACATATATGGAGGATTTGGAGGAAGCAGGCGGAGTTTATGCCGTTATGAATGAGCTTACGAAGAAAAAGCTTATTAATACCGATTGCTTGACTGTCACAGGAAAAACCATTGGTGAAAATATTGCAGACTGTAAAAATCTCAATCACGATGTTATCCGCCCTGTTGATAACCCTTATAGTGAAACAGGTGGTATTGCGGTGCTTAAAGGTAATCTTGCACCTGAAGGTAGTGTTGTCAAGCGTTCTGCCGTATTACCTGAAATGCTTGTTCACGAAGGTCCTGCAAAGGTGTTTGACTGCGAAGAAGATGCACAGACGGCTATAAACGCAGGAAAGATAGTTGCAGGTGATGTAGTTGTTATTCGATACGAAGGTCCTAAAGGCGGTCCCGGTATGAGAGAAATGCTAAACCCCACATCTGCAATTATGGGTATGGGTCTCGGAAACAGTGTGGCTCTTATTACTGATGGAAGATTCAGCGGTGCAACAAGAGGTGCTTGTGTAGGTCACGTTACACCTGAAGCTGCATCTGGAGGTATGATCGGTGTTGTTAAGGATGGCGACATTATCAGTATCAATATTCCCGAGAATACAATCGAACTTAAAGTTGATCCTGTAGAACTTGAAGAAAGAATGAAAAATTTTGTACCGAAAACTAAGGAACTGTCAGGTTATCTTAAACGATACGCGGCTCTTGTTTCAGGCGGTGCAAGCGGAGCGATTTTAAACTGATATGAAAAAATTAAGAACAAAATTATCAACCCTTTGCGTTTTCAGAGATTTGCTGAAAGACGATGTAATAGATGCTTTGTGCGTTTATCTGAAAAAACCGAATGCATCGGCTTATGCAGAGTTCGTAGCATTCCTTTACAAAGCAAATGGCGGCAATCTGGGTGAATATATAAAGGAAATTTGCTCTAATAGCGACAATGTGTATGTGCGCAGTATAGGTGCAGGTAAAAATGTTCCCAATTATATGTATAATACTATCGTTGCGGAACTTGATATCTTGCAGGAAGTGGCAGAGCTTACCAAGGATGACCTTTGTGCAGATCTTGACTGCGATGTATATCTTCCCGACTTCACAACCACAAAGTTAAGGCTTAAAGATATTTATCTTCACAGAGCAGAAAATATAAGTAAATACGGCTATGGTATTTATGCAAAAAACAAAATGTTTTATGCAGATGAATCAGGAAATGTAGCACCTGTTCATAATCCCGATACTACAAAGCTTTCACAGCTTGTGGACTATGAGCGAGAAAGGCAGATTATTATTGACAACACCAAGGCGTTGCTTTCGGGAAAGCCTGCCGCAAATATTCTTTTAACAGGCGATGCCGGTACTGGTAAATCTTCCACCATTAAAGCGGTAGCCAATGCCTTGTGGGAAGATGGACTTCGTATTGTAGAGGTAAGAAAGGACCAGCTTCGTGTTATACCGAAAATTCTTGATGAACTATCAGAGAATCCGTTGAAATTTATTCTGTTTATAGATGACCTTTCTTTCCTTAAGGATGACGATAATTTCAATACTCTTAAGGCAGTTCTTGAAGGCTCGGTGACAGCAAAATCAAGTAATGTTGTTATTTATGCTACAAGCAATCGCCGGCATATTATAAAGGAGACCTTCTCCGACCGTGACGGCGATGATATTCACAGAAATGACACAATGCAGGAGCTTGTTTCCCTTTCGGAGCGTTTTGGTATTCACGTTACTTTTTCTAAGCCTAACAAGGAAACTTATCTGCATATTGTTCACCATCTGGCTGAACAGAACGGCATCGGTATGCCGAATACCGAATTAGATTTGCTTGCAGAACGCTTTGCTTTAGAACGGGGCGGAAGATCCGCCCGTCTTGCACGGCAGTTTGTTGATGGGCTGCTTTCAAGGTGAAAAAACGAGAGATTCTCAAAAAGCGGAGAATCTCTCGTTTGGTTTTATATTTAATTTTTAAATTCTTTTTCTTTTACATATTCAATAAAAGCTTTTAAGCTTTTTGACATCCATTTATTTTTGTGATAAATAAGCTGTTTCCAAATGTCTATATTCAAATCACGCACATCAAGATAGCAAAGCTCACCTGAATCTATCAAAGGCTGTGTTACAAAATCGGGAAGGTATGAAATCATATTGCTTTGAGTAAGCATTGAAGTGATCATATCCGTTCGCCCTATTTCGAGAAACGGAGTTATTTCTAAGGATTTTTTCGCAAGCTCTCTGTCAAAAACTCGTCTGTAGCCTTGTCCGTGTTCCGTTAAAATAAAAGGTTCGTTTATTATATCCTTAATTGATAAGTTTTTACGATTTGCAAATTTTGAATTTCGAGAAGCAACGAAATGCATCGGTAACTGTTGTTCTTTTGCTATTATGTAATCTTTGTTATATAAATGATTGTCAAGAGTTATTATTACATCTGCTTCATTATGGTCCAGCATATCAAGCATAACTGCAGAGTCTCCGGTAGAGAATCTGATGGAAATATCAGGATATCTGTTATGAAAATCTATATAATGAGAATTTATCATTTCTTCACATACAGAGTCAGGAGTAACGATGTGAATATGACCGCTGCATTCATCGTTTTCTGCGACACTTTCTTTGAAGGAGTCTGTCAGAGCACGAATCTGATGCGCGCAGTAAACAAGCTCATGACCTTTTTCGGTAAGTGTTATTGTATGATTTATTCTTTCAAATAAAAGACAACCGAATTCTTCTTCAAGCTGTTTTATCTGAAAAGAAATAGAAGGCTGTGAATAACCAAGCTGTTCGGCGGCTTTTGTAAAACTTCCTAATTCTGCTACGTGAATAAATG
>JAXJVE010000306.1:0-2194 GCA_036308705.1 Acutalibacteraceae bacterium | reverse complement strand
GCCTGCTGCTGTGCCATCTGCTGTTGCTGAACGCCTGCATTATACAGTGCCATCGGGTCAAAGTTTCCGCCTGCATTTGCTGCCATGTTCATGCCCATAAAGCCCATCATAGCTCCGTTTTCGTTTGCCGCTGCTGCTTCCATTGCATTCGCTCTTGCATCTGCCATTCTGCCTGCCATCATAAACGGATTTGAACCCATTGTTGCGGCATCTTCCATCTGATTGATTTTCTGCATATCTTCGGGAGTGAGAGTAATCGGATTAAGAGCGATGGATTCAACCGAAATACCCCTACGCTGTGTCCATTCAACCGCAAGTGCCTTGTTGAGAGCGTCCTTAAGTTCTGTTGTATGTGCAGGAATCTGTGCGGGACGGAGTTCAAGTTCTGTAAGCATTGCGAATGCGGGCTGAAGAGCCGAGATGAACTCTGTTTTTAACTGCATATCGATTTCTTCTCTTCTGTATTCATCGCCTACGTTACCTGCAATCTTGGTGTAGAAAAGAAGAGGGTCTGTGATTCTGTAGGAATAAATACCGTTGCATCTTACCTGAACGGAACGGAACAGACCGAGTCTTTTGTTAGCTACCTCAAACATAAAGGGATTGGGTGTGCCGAACTTATTATCGAGAATTTCTTTTGTGTTGAAATAATAAACTCTCTGGTCTTTGCCTGTATCTCCGCCATATGTAAATCTCTTACCTACTGCCTTGAAGGTTTCCTTGATTGTATCGCCAAGCTTACCTGAGAAGATTGAAGGCTCTGTTGATGAATCGTAAGTGAATTCACCGGGCTCTGCACAAACTTCAACAATCTTGCCCTGCTCAACGATAATCATGCACTGACCGTCTGCAACGGCAATACCCGAGCCATTGGAGATAACGTTGTCACTGCCCTTTGTGTTGGAGCTTCTGCCGCCGACTCTCTTTGAGCCTTTGACCATAAGCACGTCATTTTCAAGTGAATCGCAGTAGAAAAACTCTTTCCACTGATCTGCCATTACTCCGCCGAGTGCTCCTATACCTGCTTTAATAAGTCCCATATTGAATTTCTCCTTTCAAGAAATCAGTTTATAATTTTTAAAATTTATTCTTATCCTCTGGGCAATTCGCAATCAATAACGTCTTTGATTACGTAGCCGAAAGGACTGTTTGCATCGGGTTCAACGATTACCGCAAGACCGTATTCTGTGTAGCCTTCAAATCTGTAATCGTCAATTCGGATTTTAACGGAATACGTTCCGTCGCCGTTATCCTCAACACCGTAGAATTCGTTTGTGCTGAATCTTTCAAACAGATACGGCATAACGAGATATTTTTTGCCTGTGCTGAAATGAGCCGCCACAACATTGCCGTTTTCGGTAAGCTCCGTATCGCTTTCGGTAAGTGTGGGATAAAGGGTGCCGAAATAAGCATCAGCTTCCCACTCGGAAAGACCTATCATATTTACATAGTCTTCCGTGCCGTTCATTTTGAATTCATTGAGCGTTACGGCATAAGCAAGAGTATCCCATACAACGGCAGGTTCATTATGCTCAGCATAGCCTTCATAAAAGATTTTCGATGTTGCACGGGCAACGCAGAGATTATAGAAGGCTGAGTCTTCGGTTATTTCTTCGGGTGTGTTGCCATCATCAACCATAAGCAGTTTTGTGACAACCTCATAGCCATCCATAGCCAGATAATACCCGGCTTTCATATCTCCGTACTCGGCAACAAGTCTGTAATCGGGAATTGTTTCGGTTACATAGCAGTCAAATTCATAAATTTTGTCTTTTTCGGTTGAGATTTCGAATACGGTATCGGTTACCTCAAAATCATCAACAATCGGCGACCACATTATCGCTTCAAGTCTGACAGTCACACCGTTTTTGGGTGAAACAAATCTGAAACAGCCTGCTGAAGTCTGAGGGTCAATGCCTGTGTTTATGCTTTCAATTTTACCCGTCAGACTCTGGTAATCATCAGAATCGCAGTCCATATAAAGAGTCATCAGCAAATCACCGCTGTCATCCTCTTTGTTATCGCCATTGTCACCTTTTGTGTTTGCTTCTTCGTTATGCGATGGAGATTCAGTTGTTGTTTCGCCGTCACCCTTCAATGAACAAGCCGAAAATGAGAGCAGCATAATCAGGGCAAGCAAAACAGATGTTATTTTTTTCAATTTCATTACCTCCTTATTTATTCGGTTTATATC
>JAXJVE010000305.1:0-8178 GCA_036308705.1 Acutalibacteraceae bacterium | reverse complement strand
ATGTGAAATATCACGGTATTTACCTTCATAATCAGCAAACAGACCTTCGGGAATTTGTGATGTCCAGCCGTTTTCATCAAATTCGGGAGGTTCTATACCCATAGCGTAAAGTACAATGGCGGCAAGGTCGCGGATGTTCATTTCTTCAATTTCTGTTTTATTTATTCCTTTACCGACTGCGGCAAATGTTACAAGTTTTTCTTCATCAGTCCATCCGCCGTGACTGCCTTTGCAGTTTTCATCATTAGCACCGCCGTGGTCAGCGATAACAATAAAAAGTGTATCTTCAAGTATACCTGCATTTTTGACAGCAGAGTAAACATCACCGATAAGCTTATCAACCTCGTGAATACGGTCAATAAAAGCGGGAAGGCCATAACCTGTTGAGTGCCCTGCGCCGTCAATGCTGTCGAAATGAACAAACAAGAAATCAGGTTTGTTTTTTAGGATATAATCACAGACAATCGGGGTCAGTTCGCTGTCGTGTGCCGTTGCGTGAGAAACACCGATATTATTTTCAACAATACCGTAGGTGATAGGATTCCAGTCACAGTATGAACCAAGAACTGCGTCGGGATAAGCTTCTCTGATTCTTCTGAAAAGCGAAGGGAACGGAGAATTCACATCATAGGGAACATTAGATACAATACCGTTTGTAAGCCCATGAATTTCGGGACCAACGCCGATAAGCATTGAACCCCAGCATTCTGCGCTGATGGTGGGCTTTGAAGAAAGGGCTTTATATGTGATTGCACCGTTTTCAAATATTTTGTCAAAGTTAGGTGTGTCGGCAACTTTAAACCAACTTCCCGCACCGTCAACGCCTATAACTATTACATGTGAGTATTTTCTTGACATGGTCAATTCTCCTTTTTAAAAGAAGAACCTCCCTGCATTTATAAGGGAGGTTCCGATTTGGTTTAGTCCCATTCCTTGTTCATAACAACAAAGTTCATTCTTTCCTGAATGCTCGGACCGCCGTGACCTGTTCCGATTCCGCCGTGGTCTGAAGTAACGATTATAAGCCAATCTTCCGTATCATAGGTTTCTCGTGCTTCGATTGCTTTAATTACTTCGTAGCCGTAATTATCTTCGGTTAAGAACCCGTCTTTGTAAACAGGATTATTGAATGTAAATCCGAAATCGTGTCCTGCTGAATCGGTATCTTCATAAATAATAAACACAAAATCTGCACAGTCTTTGCTTGTTATTTCTTCCATAGCACCTGTGTGAATATCTGCTTTGTTTTTGCGGAGATTGAAGTCAATCTCAATATTGTTTTTCTCGCAATATTCTTTTTCTGCTTTGTATGTTGAATCGTTGTTTGTGAAGTGACCTTTCCACTTTGTGATGAAAGCGGCATTGTCAATAATACCTTCTTCAACAAGGGTTGTCATGAGCATTTTGGGTTCAACAGTTTTTGTTATTCCGTTGCCTGTTATCCCGTGTACATCAGACCATACACCCGTGAGCATTGAGCACCAGCCTGGAGCAGTTGAAGTTGCCTGAGTGTTTTCTGCAGGATAATTTACGCCGCCGCAATAGGCGAGGTTGATTGACGCACCGTTACCCAGAAGATAGTTTATTGCACCGTTATCCTGCTTTTCTGCAACGATATCTGCACGGCAACCGTCATAACCGATAACAGCAACCTTCTTTTCGGTTTTACCTTCGGCTAATTCAGATCTGAAATGTTCATTTATGATACCGTAAACATCAGTAAACGGATATGCAGTTTCGATAGTATTTTCATAACCCACAGAAGCAACATTCTGTCTGTAAAATTCTTCTGTATCATTTTTGTCTTTATGGTATCTTGTGAAATACAATGCAAGAGCACCCGCGATAATTCCGAGAATAACGAATACGGAAACAACCGAAATAACAATCTTTTTCTTGTTTTTCATTTCAGTACCTCCAAAAGTATGAATTTTCTTTTATTTTTCAAAATATATTGCACCGCTCTGAGCAAAAATCAAAGGAGGCAAATCCATTCCTTTTTGTTCGGGGATTCTGGAAGCGATTGCAATATCGTGGATTTTACTGTATATGAATCCGGGCTCAAATACAACATGAGCACACACAAAGCCTTCTTTTTTTACAGGCAGAGTAACAGAATAATCTCCTGTCTTTTTTGCTGTGTATGTGAAGCATTCGCCGTCACGGTCAAAAACAATCAGTTTATGTTTTTTGTGAAGTTTTTTTACACTTATTGTGATTTCGGTTTTGTCATTGATTTTAACTGTGTCGCCGAGCACGGAATCTCCGCTGGTGATATCAATAAATGTTGTACCTACATCAAAGCATATTGTTGTACGCCCCTTGATGATAGCGTCCAGAATATCTTCGGTAGAGTTTGATTTTGCATAGACATAAGTAACAGGCCAGGTTAAAAGATTGGTGATAACATAGTCTTTGTGATAGTCGCTGCCACCTACAACAGGCAGTTTATGTCCGTTTCTTAACTGCTCATGCCACCATTCGGTGCATTCGAGGTTGTCAAAATGCGTCGGCGCATTCCAGACCTCAAGAACATCAACATCTTCAGCTTTCATTTCCCATCGCCAAGGGCACTGCTTGTAATGTGGATGGTTCATACATATTACTGCTCCGCGATCTTCAGCTTTTGTTTTGACTTTTAAAAAATCTTCATAGGTTTCACAGGTGTCATAATCCTCTTTATCAATAACGTCTTTGACACCCCACATATTACAATGACCGCCGTGTTTTGTCAGCTCAGCTCCGTAAATAAGAGTGAGCCCGTCAACCTCGGGGAACTCCTTGCAGTTAACGTTATGGTCGGTGATTATAAGATAATCCAATTTGTTTTTCTTTGCCTTCTTAATAATTTGCTCCAAAGTAAGAGCACCATCGGATGATACCGTGTGGCAATGAGGAACACCTGCATACCATTTGTATTCTTTACAGCTCATTCTTGTACTCCTTTAATAATTTCTTTGTCGATTTTGCCGATATAGATGTTATTTTCCGTTTTTAAAGCGGAAGAATCATCGTTTTCATGAATTATGCCGTAGCTTGGAGAATCACTTTCTTCGGGAGAAAGAAAAACATTGTTTCTGACCGTGAGGTCATGAACCATAGATCTGAAGAATATGTAGCCTCTGCTTTTGCCGATTCTGCCGGAGGGGCCGTCAAATATATTGTTTTCAATTAAGATATCATGATGTTCAATATCGCCGTGATGACCTACTCCGGGGAAACCGTCACATTTGAATATGTTATTCTTTATTGTAATATTTCGGCAAGGTGTATCATCAGATTTGAAGTCTATAAGAGTACCGTTGCAGTCATAAACAGGGCCGTAAGATCCGTATCTTGAGAAATCAAGTTGAATCTGCTCATTATAAAGTGTATCACTTTTAACTGTGTATGAGGGACCGTCAAAAATACAGTTCTGAACAGTTGTATTTTCTGTTCCGTTGATTTCTATGAAATGCCAATGCGCACAATTACGGAATCTACAGTTTTCAATGGTGATGTTGCTGCAATGAACAGTATTTACAAGTGTTGATTTTTCGTCAAGATTTTTGTTGCCGTCAAAAATTCCGCCTGAAATAACAACATTCTGAGTGCCGTTATAAGCTCCCCATTCAGGCTCCGAATAGGAGGCAAGCAAATATTTGGTTATCGGATCGCTTTTGTCACTTCTTAAAATAATTGCTTTATCTGAAAATTTAAGATGCTGATTTGAATAAAAAATAAGTGCAGCTGAAATCAGATATGTGCCATCGGGGAAATAAACTGTTCCACCGTCTTTCAGTTTGTCAATGCATCTTTGCAAAGCCGATGTATCATCATGAATACCATCAGCATACACATTATTTTTTTGTAAAACATTTATAAAATTCATACGATTACCTCGTAATATATAGTTTTTGCAAAAACAAGCAAAGGATTATGTCCGGATACTTACTCGTTTAGCTTTGAAGTTAATGTCTGAAAAGGCAATTAATCAGTTATAAAAATCTGTTTATCACGAACTTTAATTTCTGCAGTATCTATCGTGTCAACGCTTGACGTTCCGACCGTTACCGTGTAATCTCCGTCGTGCATATCATATACCATATTTCTGTCCAGATAAAAGAATGCTTCATCAGGGATAACAAGGGAAATCTGCTGTGTATCATTCTTTCTGACGTCAACACGTTTATAAGCACATAATTCCTTTATCGGTCTTACGACATCACAGTTTTTGCTCGTTAAATATAGCTGAATAACTTCAGCACCGTCGTAGTTCCCCATATTTTTTATTTTGAGTTTTATATTAATGCTATTACCATCAGTTTCATAATTTAAATCCGACAAATCAAATGAAGTATAACTCAGTCCGTAACCGAAAGGATAGAGCGGGGAGCCGTCATTCTCAACATAACCGTAACCTCTTCCCGACGGTTTCATAGAATAAAAAATCGGAAGCTGTCCTATGTTACGGGGGATTGTTATCGGCAGTTTGCCGCTTGGACAAATATCGCCGAAAAGAATTTCGCATATTGCCTGAGCACCTTGTTCACCCGGGTACCAGGCTTCAATTATTGCGTTGCATTCATCGTGCCACTCACTCATATCGATGGGAGAACCGTTAAGAAGAACAACTGCAGAATGAGGATTTGAATGTATCATTCTCTTTATGCTTTCTTCTTGATTTGTGTTAACTGAGAATTCGGTTTTTCCGACAATTATCGCATTGTCATCTTTCTGTACGGTTTGTCTGACACCGGGAAGACGAATGTCCGAGCGGTCCATTCCTTCGCCTTCGATAAGTGAAGTAAAATATATTGCGGCATCACATAAGGGAGCGATTTCTTCGATTTTACTGTCATCCGAAAAAATCACTTCAGCAACACCTTCAAGATATTCACGCAGATAATCAAGTGGTGTTTTTGCATCTTCTGCTGTCCATTTCACTTTATAGGGTCCTGAGTAGTTATCACCTACAGGTAAAACATCTGCACCCATTCCGAAAACTGCTAGTTTTTTGATTCTGCTTTTGTCCAATGGCAGAATGTTTTCATTTTTTAGCAGAACTATTGATTTTCGGGCGGCTTCAAGTGCCAGCTTTTTATGTGCATCACACCGTACGGTTCTGCATGCCTCATCTTTATTAACAAGCGGGTTATCCATCAGACCGATTTTGAATTTTGCGTTCAGAACCCTTAAAAGTGCTCTGTCAATATCCTCTTCGCTTATGTATCCTTTTTCATAGGCATTCATAAGCAGATTATATGAATCATTCGGGAAACTGATATCAAGACCTGCTTTAAGGCTTTCAGCCTGAGCTCTGCATTAATCCTCAAAAAGTCTGTGTGCTTCGGCAATGCCTTTTACTCCGCCGTAATCCGAAACAACAAAACCTTCAAAATCCCATTCGCCACGAAGAATATCCGTAAGCAGATATTTATTGCAAGTGCAGGGGATTCCGTCCCAGCTGTTATATGCAGCCATTACAGACAAAGCTCCGCCTTCTTTTATGCACTTTTCGAACGGCTTAAGATAAACTTCACGCATTGTACGTTCAGATGTATCAGATACATTTGAATCTCTTCCGCCGTATGAGTAATTATCTGCATAGTGCTTGGGAGTTGCAATAACTCCGTTTTTCTGAAGACCTTTACAGATTGCCGTACCCATATCAGAATTCAAAAGCACATCTTCACCGAAAGTTTCAACTGTTCTTCCCCAACGGCAATCACGGACAACATTGACAACGGGAGTAAGCGCCTGCCTTACGCCTACAACAGCGCATTCTTTTCCGATAACATCTGCGATTTCTTCAACCATTTCCTTATCAAACATTGAAGCCATTGCTATGGGTTGAGGGAAACAGGTTGCCATTCCCCACTGTGCACCGTGAAGTGCTTCACCGTGCTCAATCGGAGGTATAGAATAGGGATTTGATTCCATGCACCGTTTTATGTCGTTATTTATAGCATTCGCTATTTCGGCGGTAGGAAGCGGTTTCCCTTTGCTTTCGTGCAGAAAATGCCCTAAGTTTCTGTAATTTCCGAGATTATATTTTCGTTTTTGCTCATAATCTTCCCTGATAGGATATTCCATCTGACAAGAAATCTGACGAATTTTTTCTTCAAGCGATAATTTTTTCAGCAGTTCCTCTGCTCTGTCTGAAGATGATTTTTTCATAAAATTCACATCCAAATGTATTTTTTGTAATCGATTAAAAAGTTGAAAACAATAAATTTGATGTTATGTTAACATTTTTGATGATTAAAGTTTTTGAATGTCAATTATAACTATATCTAATTATAGAACAGTATTTTAGGTTTGTCAATTTTTTGGACTTTATGGTATTGTAAAACGAGTAAAACCAAAAGAGCTGACTGAAATAAATCAGTCAGCTCTTAACTTTCAGATAATTCAAATGTTGCCAAAACGTTGCAACGGAGCATTGGTACAACCTCAAAACTCAGGCAAAACAACGCTCAAGCCGTCTGGTTGTATTATTCCCACTCGCCTAATCTGGCACTTTTTTGATATTTGTAAAACCGAAAACCCTTGATAAATAAGTCGAACATATGTTCGAACACTTTGAAATGCACTAATATTTTTAGATTTTTAGTATCACTTTGTAGCGATTTCATTTTTTATCAGTAGTATCAGATTTCTGTGGATTTGAGATAATATTAGCACATTTTTGATTCAAAGTCAACACTTTAAAGTGATAAATTGTGTTTTTTGTTTATAGATAGATTATCTGCAGTAAATTATAAAAATGGTGCTTATTAAAAATGTTTAATATCCTAATTTTTTTATTGATTCTTGACATTCTTTTAGTTGTTTCCATAGTGAATACGGAATGTTAGTACTAATACGAGAATCAATAATTCGTCTGATCCTTACCCAATTTCCTGACTCGATTATATGTTTTTCTACGGTGGTTGCATGTATCCAAGATCCATGTTCTGCTTGTATACATAAATAATTATATGCTTTTTCCCAGGATTCAAGGTTTTCATATATATCAGATAATGCGTAACTGAGTTCAATTTCTACATCTAGTTGTGTTTTATTTATTGCTTTTCCTGCTTGTATTGTTTTTTCTAATTGTTTATCCCAAAAGGATTCTCCGCATTCAACAACATATGATTTTTTACAATGTGCGTTCTGAATAATACTGGCTAAATCGTTGTAATGTTTGATTTTTAAAAGTATTTCTCGTTCTTTTAGTGATTCCTCAATAAGGTTTAGACCGTTTTCTTTTTTTGCAAGAATTGTTTCTTTTTCATTAAGTTCTTTTTGCTTTTTATCAAGTTTATCTGAAAGTAATGTGAGTTCTTTAAGTTTTAATTCAAATTCATCTAGTCTTTTTGTAATTGAGTCATTTATTTGTTTTGCAATTGAATTGGTGGTAACTTCTGTTTTGACACAAATTGCCTCTGTGTCACTTTCAATTTCTAAATAGTTATCATTAGAAACATAACAATCGTAAATAGTATCGCCTTTAATTTTTTGAGTTGGCATCCATGATTGTTTATTTACCTGTTTAGAATAAGTGTTTTTATCTATAATTATTTCGCCTGATGTAGCAACTCCACAAAACTTACTTGCATAGTTTGTACATGAACCTATCCATATTGTTCCCGTTTCGTTTTCTAGATTTGGATTCTTTTCATTTCCCCTCATTCCTACTTTTGTTGCAAGAACTGAGCCTGTGCAAATTCCTATTCCGTATCCGATTACAATGTTGTACTTGTTTTTAAGTCTTGGATTTAAACAGTAATCAATCAATGTACATATCATCTTACCAGCTATAACAGCTTGTTCAGAAGATGAAATAAATTTTTTGTCTATTTCTTTATCTGAGAAAACTGCAAGAATGCCATCACCGATAAAATCTCGGGTGTTACCGTGACAAACTCTTATAGCACGAGTAATCGTTTTTAAAAAGCTTCGATATACTTTTACTACGGTTTTTGCAGAATTTTCATCTGTAAACTTAGTTGAATTTCGCATATCAGCGAAAAGTATTGTAACTTCACCTTTATATACCTTGTTTGAATCAGTTATATCATTATCAACAGGAATTCTTGAATCAAATAATATTTTTTCAACAGGTATGTCTAAAATTTCATCAATAGATTTGTTGGTTTTTTCAACCAACCATTTTTGTACGATGTTATCCATATTGTCACCTTAGTTGAT
>JAXJVE010000304.1:0-1336 GCA_036308705.1 Acutalibacteraceae bacterium | reverse complement strand
GTTTCGGTAACTGCGGGAAGGGTTGTTGTTTCTTCTTCAACGGGTTCGTCACGGTGTTTGGTTGTGCCGATAACTTCCTGAATATCCGTTGCCTGAATTGATGAAATATACATACCGCCGTCACGTTCACGAAGTGTGATTTTCATAAATTTATCGGGTTCGGGGGCTGAATATTCGCCGTCTGCAACCTGAACCCACGCTTTTGTGCCGATATATCCTACACTAAGAATAACCGAGCTGCCCTGTTTTTTTATATCATAAACTTTGGGTGTGTATGCCGATTCAATACCCGTAATGGGCAGAATATAGCTCTGAAGTGCGGCATCATAGGTGATATCGTATTCACTCATATCGAGCGATGAATGCATTGATGCGATGTCGATTTCCGTTCCGAAAAGGCTCACAAAATACTGCTCAATATCAGCCTGAGGAACAACGATACCGATGTTTTCACCTTCTGAATAAGGGTATTTATCCGCACCGTCTTCGCTCATAAGCAATGCCCATACGGCACTGTTGAGAAGCTGAGAAACATCGGCCTGAGTAAGGTCGTCAAACGGGTCGGGGTCAAACATAACAACGGGAGTGAGCAGCTGCTCATATTCTTTTTTATCTGCGGTTTTATCGGCAAGGTTTTTTACCGTATCAGCCGAAAATCTGATAACGGTTATCAGACCGACAACCGCAAGAATTGCCGCAATAATACCAATAGGGAATGCGAGCTTGTTTTTCTTTGTTTTAGCCATAAAATCACCTTATCTTATCTGACCGTTGCCGCTGATTATGTATTTTGAGCTTACCATATGTGCTATGCCGAGAGGGCCTCTTGCGTGAAGCTTCTGCGTTGAAATGCCGATTTCAGCACCAAAGCCGAATTCACCGCCGTCTGTAAATCTTGTTGAAGCGTTAACATAAACTGCGGCAGCATCTACCTCTGCTTTGAATTTTTCTGCAGCGGCATAGCTGTCGGTAACAATCGCTTCGCTGTGACCTGTACCGTACTGCGAAATATGTGCAATCGCTTCGTCGATATTTTCAACAACTTTTACGCTGATTTTGTAATCAAGATATTCTGTTGCCCAGTCATCGTCTGTTGCCTTTACGGCATAGGGAAGAATTTCGCAAACAGCTTCATCGCCCCTGATTTCAACATTCTTTTCGCTGAGCTTTTCGCCTATTGCGAGAAGTGCCATTTCAGCAATGTCACGATGTACAAGCAAGCCTTCACAGGCATTGCAGACCGAAACTCTTGATGCTTTTGCGTTTGCAACAATGTTTGCCGCCATATCAATATCCGCATCGCAGTCAACATAAACGTGGCAGTTGCCTACACCTG
>JAXJVE010000303.1:0-18353 GCA_036308705.1 Acutalibacteraceae bacterium | reverse complement strand
TTTTTGTTGTGCTTATCCCCGCAATCCTTAACGGTCATAACATTTATTTCTGGGCAATAGCTGTTTGTGTTTATATAACGGTTATGACTCTGAGTATAATCAGCGGTTTTAATGTCAAATCTCTTTGTGCGGGCATCGGTTGTGTATGCGGTGTGCTTTGTGCGGGTCTGATTGTGCTCATATCCGATAAATTCCTTAATATGACAGGTCTTCTTGAAGAAGAATCCGTTTATCTTATTCAGCTTTATCCCGATAATCCCATCAACCTTAAGGCGATTATTTTTGCAATGATAATCGTTGGTGCGGTTGGTGCTGTAATGGACGTTTCAATGTCCATATCATCGTCACTCTATGAACTCAGAATAAAATCCCCCGATATTGCTCCCAAAGAACTTATGAAATCGGGTTTCACCATCGGCAGAGATATGATGGGCACTATGGCAAACACCCTTGTGCTTGCATATATAGGAAGCTCGCTCACAAGTGTATTGCTTCTTGTTGCATATAACGCAAATATCGAACAGGTTATAAATAAGGAAATGATTGTTGCGGAAATTCTACAGGCACTTGCAGGCAGTCTTGGTATGCTTCTTACCCTGCCTCTCACAAGTGCAGTCTGTGCCGCAATTTATTATAAAATCAAGGAGAAAAAACGCAATGCCTCTTGTTAGTATGGCTCCGCTTCTCAGAAATGCAAGGGAAGGCGGATATGCAGTCGGCAGTTTCAGTGTTTCCAATATGGAAATGGTGCTTGGCGTAATAAAAGCGATTGAAGAAACAAAAAGCCCTGCGATTCTTCAGATTGCAGAGGTAAGGCTTAACCATTCGCCGCTTGAAATAATCGGGCCGCTTATGGTTGCCGCCGCAAAAAACAGCTCTGTGCCCGTTGCGGTACATTTTGACCACGGCAAAACAAAAGAAAAAATAAAACAAGCTCTTGATATCGGTTTCACAAGCGTTATGTTTGACGGTTCACATCTTCCGTTTGAAGAAAATGCATCGGCAACTGCCGAAATCAAAAAGCTTGCCGCATCATACGGTGCGGATTGCGAAGGCGAAATCGGTTGTGTAGGCGGCAGTGAAGATGGCAGCGAGGACATTGCGATCAATTGCACATCTCCTGTACAGGCACTTGAATTCTATGAAAAAACGGGCGTTGATGCCCTTGCGGTTGCAATCGGCAACGCACACGGCAACTATAAACAGGCACCGAAACTCCGTTTTGATATTCTTGAAGAAACCGCAAATCTTGTGAAAGTTCCCCTTGTGCTTCACGGCGGTACGGGTATTCTTCCTGAGGATTTCAGAAAATGTATATCACTCGGAATCAATAAAATCAATATAGCAACCGCAACTTTTGACAGCGTTGAAAAATCTGTAAGAACTGCCTATGAAAATGGTGCAATTAAAGGATATTATGATTTACAGACTGCAGAGGTTGAGGGTGCATATCAGAACGCACTCAGACATATAGAAATATTCGGCTGTGCAAACAGAGTTTAAGAAAGGACGATAAAAATGAGCTACATTGAATTTGACAAATCAAAGGCACTCGACGTAATCCCCATCGGACGAATTGCAATCGACTTTAATCCTACTGATATGAATATGCCTCTTTCACAGAGCAGCAATTTCAACAAGTATGTCGGCGGTTCTCCCGCAAATATTGCGGTAGGTCTTGCAAGGCTCGGTGCAAAATGCGGATTTATCGCAAGGGTATCCGATGATCAGTTCGGCGACTACGTTGAAAATTATTTCAAGGCAGACGGCATTGATGTTTCACACGTTTTCAGATGTGAAAACGGTGAAAACCTCGGTCTTACATTTACTGAAATTCTCAGCCCTACACAGAGCAGTATTCTTATGTACCGTGAAGGTGTTGCTGACCTTCAGGTATGTGTTGACGATGTTGACGAAGAATATATCAAGAGTGCAAAGGCGGTTGTAATTTCAGGTACTGCACTTTGTGCAAGCCCTTCAAGAGAAGCAGCTCTCAAAACTCTTTTCCTTGCAAAGAAAAACGGTGTGGTTGTTATTTTTGATATCGACTACAGAAGCTATACATGGAAGAATAAAGACGAAATTTCTCTTTACTATTCAATTGCCGCAAAGAACAGCGATATCATTCTCGGCTCAAGAGAAGAATTTGACCTTACAGAAGCTGTTGAAGGCGTTTGTGCAAGCGACGAAGAATCAGCTGCACGCTGGTTCTCATACGGCAACAAAATCGTAATCATCAAGCACGGTAAAGAAGGCTCTGTTGCTTATCTTGACGACGGTTCGGCTTATAAGGTTAAGCCCTTCCCCGTAAAGATGCTCAAAGGCTTCGGCGGCGGTGACGGCTATGCATCGGCATTTATCTATTCACTCCTCAATGGCAAGAGTGTACCCGATGCACTCGAGTTTGCAACCGCAAGTGCATCAATGCTTGTTTCGGCTCACAGCTGCTCGGCGGCTATGCCCTCAGCAGAAGCTGTTCAGGAATTCATTGATAAAACAAAGCCCACCTCAGGCGAAGTTATTGAAAAAATAAAATAAAAAAAGGGTGCTTATGCACCCTTTATATATCCGCCCGTGGCGCAGTTGGATAACGCAGCAGATTCCGATTCTGAAGAACGGGGGTTCAAATCCCTTCGGGCGGGCCAAACAGTGCCTCTTTCAGAGGCTAAAAGAAGAAAGAATAGAGAATAAATATGAAATAATAAAATTGTGTCCGTCACATTTTGCATTATTCTTTATTCAATATTCTTTTTTCTTTATTCTTTCGAGGTGAAAAAATGAAAAACAAATCAACTCTCGTTTTTACGGGTGATATAGGTTTTGACCGTTATATGTACGGCAAGTGGAATGATGATGAGCTTATTTCAGATGAAATTCTCGGCTTTCTTCATTCTGCAGATCATGTTATAGCGAATGTTGAGGGACCTGTTGCTCCTGTTGAACAGAATACAACCAAAGACGGCGTGCAGCAGCTTCTTCATACAATTGACCCCGAAGCCGTTAAAGTTCTCAATAAAATGAATGCTGATATATGGAATATCTGCAACAATCATATTATGGATGCGGGCGAATACGGTATCAGAACAACGCTTGAAATTGCAAGCGAAAACGGTGCAAAAACCATCGGTGCTGGTATGAATATACACGAGGCGAGAACGCCTGTTATTCTTGATGAAGCGGGCGGTATAGGTATGTTTGGCGTGGGCTATCAGAGAGCCTGCAGAAAGGCTGATGAAAATAAGGCGGGCTGTTACAGTTGGAGCGACCTTGATGAAATCCGTAACACAATAAATGAAATCAAAAAGACCTGCAGATGGTGTATCGTTGTTGCACACGCAGGCGAAGAATTCACTCCGCTGCCGTCACCTTATACAAGAGAAAGATATCGTTTGTATCTTGAAATGGGTGCAGATATCGTGGTCGGTCATCATCCCCACGTGCCGATGAATTATGAAACGGTAGGCGATAAAATTATTTTCTATTCGCTCGGTAATTTTATTTTTGATACTGATTATCAGCGTTCACAGTATAATACCGAACTCGGTCTGCTTGTGAAACTGAACTTTACGGAAAGCGAATTTTCGTGGGAGCCGATGGGTCTTGAGATTTGCAGAGATAACGAGCATATCGTCAAAGCTCCTCTGCCGAGAATTTTTGTTGATGTTCAGGAGGAAGAATTTAACCTTCTTTCGCCGCTTTCAGCCAAGATGCATATTGCCGCAACAAGGCGACAGATGACATATCTCAACCCCGCAAGGTTCAAAAATGCAACCGAAGAGGAGTGGGCGGAGCATTTTGCAGAGCCGCTCAGAACAGGCAGAGTGCCCGGTGAAACGCTTGATTTCTTTATTCTTTGCCCCCTTGCCGCAAAGGCGGATGAAGGCGGATGGAAAAAGAGCAAACTTGAAGATGTAAAAAATTATATACTTGAACAGATGTAAAAGAAAAAGGGTCGATTTAATCGACCCTTTGATTTTTATGTTCAGTTTTTCTTTTCTTCAACAGGAGGAAGGTTTACTTTCTGAAGTGAAACAATGAGGTTTACGATTGCGGAAAGAAGGAATGCTGCACCGCTTACATATACGCCCCAACTCGGTCCGCAGTTGCTGATTGTATCAGCGAGTGAACCTGCTTCCATCATAGCTGAGAACTGACCGAAGAAATATGAGCTTGCAAACATCATAGCACTTGCAATAAGGTTTGTGACGAAAAGCCCTTTGCTGTTGAACCTTATAAAGTTAAGAACAAGGAATACAAGGCTTACAACAAGTGACACCGCTGAGAGAAGAACAAGTGCGAGCGAGAGCAAAAAGTAGAGTGCGGTATCGCCGATGATTGCAGATGAGGGAAGTTTTATCATTCCGCCGATATCAAAATTCATAACGTTCATAACAATTGAAATTGCATTGAGAGTTATTTTACCGCTGTCATAGAACGGAATCGAAACGGCAATTGTGCCGAGAGGCAGAAGGAATGTGAGAAGGGGAAGAACGCTGATTGGAATTCTTGCAATTCTCAGCTTTGTGCCGATGAATGAATATTTGAGCTTTGCAACTGTTATACGAAGCTTGGCAAATGCTGCCTCTGCTTCAATAGCATCCTGCTCAAGTCTGTTTTCCCAGTCATAGTTTGCGATATTTACACCGCAGCCGGGACATTCTGCCTTAACATCCCATATATGGAGTTTACGGTTACATTTAGGACACTTCGCCATAAAACTACACCTCTGATTTCTGTATATATAAGTATTTTATACTGTAGATTAATTCGTGTCAAGAATTATTTCTGACCGTAGTAAGCACCTGCACCGTGCTTTCTGAAATAATGCTTTTTCTGAATATCTTTGCTGGCTTCATCTGCCTGCATCATTTTGCTCAGATAAGCCATTTTTGAAACTTCTTCGAGAATTGCCGAGTTCTTTGCGGCTGCATCGCCGTTCTTTCCCCAGGTGAAAGGCCCGTGCGAGCGGACAAGCACTGCGGGCACGGCGTTATAATCAATGCCGTTTGTTTCAAAACATTCTGCAATAACCTTACCTGTGTTAAGCTCATATTCGCCTTCGATTTCTTCTTTGGTCAGATCTCTTGTGCAGGGAACTGAACCGTAGGCAAAATCGGCGTGAGTTGTGCCGTAGCAGGGGATATCGCTTGCCGCCTGTGCAAACGATACCGCAAAGGTTGAGTGAGTATGTGCAACGCCGCCGATATCGGGGAAACGTCTGTAAAGCTCAAGGTGAGTGGGTGTATCGGATGAAGGGTTGAGTTCGCCCTCGACCTTTTCACCGTTGAGATTCATAACAACCATATCTTCGGGCTTCATTTTGTCATAGTCAACACCTGACGGTTTGATAACAACAAGACCTGTTTCTTTATCGATTTCAGAAACGTTGCCCCAGGTGAAAAGCACAAGTTTGTATTCAACGAGTTTGAGGTTTGCTTCGTATACTTTTTGTTTGAGATTTTCTAACATATCGGTTCTCCTTATACATAAAGAGATGTTACAACGGTTGAATAAACGTGAGAGGGATCTTTGAGAAATTTGTGTTTGAGCTGTTCAGCCTGTTCAAAATCAGCGGCATAAACTGTAAGCTCCATAAGGTTTTCGCCCTTATGCGTTACTCTGCAAGTGACGAAATATCCCTTTTCTGTTTTGTTTATATCAACGGTATTTTCGCTTTCACGCTTTTCAAGAAGCTGAAGGTTGAGAGCATCTGCGATTGCGGTTTCCTTAACGGATTTGGGGATTTCCTGTGAAAGTTCATCAACGGAAAGTGCACCCTTCGGGGTGATATACACAAGTCCGTCTGCCGTTGAGAGGTTGCCGTTATCAATCAGCTCATCAAGTGCCTGGCTTACTTCAAAATAGTTTGCAAGGCCGTGAATCTGCAGAGCTTCAATGATAAGAGTATCTTTGAGAGGCTCTTTTATTTTGTTCACCATAAAGGTGATAAGAATTTTTATCTGAGTTCTGCTGCGGAGTCCGCCGGGTTCAATTCCTTCGGAAAACGCATCAAATTCGTTGTTAATTGACATTTGAATTCTCCCTGCGTGCGGTAAGTTCTTTGATGATATCGTCCTTCTTTTTGCCTGAATAGTCGTTGAAGAACATGGGGATTGCGGCAAGTGCAAGGCTGATTGCGGGAATGATTGTTACCATAATGAACATACCGTCAAGAGTTCTTTCGCTCTGCTGCTGAACGGTTTCTATAAGCTTGCCTGCTGCATCACGTGCTCTTTCGGGCTGAACATAATCAAAGTATTCAAGCACCTGAGTTGTGATGAAGTTTGAGATACCTGCGGTAAGGTTGCTGATGAAGGTCTGACAGGCGAAGCAGGCGCCTTCGGCACGCCTGCCTGTTTTCCATTCAAGGTAGTCAACGCTGTCTGCAATCATAGCGTAGGTGATAACGTTGAAAATACCGAGGGGAAGACCTGCGAAAATAAGCATACCGAGGAATGCGTAGAAATTGCCGTAGCCTACAAAGTACATAATAAGGTGAACAACCGCACCGAACAGAGCTGCCGAAATATAGATTGATTTGAGTGACATCTTTTTGCGGAGTACGGGCATAAGCACCATTGCGGCAACCATACCGATACCGATTGCAACTGTCATAACTGTCTGAACGGGGAACTTTGCTTTGTAAGGAGTGAAAAGATAGTTTGCAAGGTAAGCACCCGAGGTCTGTGCCATAAGCATTGCCGAGCCGAGAATACTTGAAATAATAACAAGAATGAGGGGCTTGTTTTTTGTGTATGTAAGGAAATATTCCTTAACGGTAATCTTTTCTTTTTTATCTTCAAGTCTTTCTTTAGTGCCGAAGAATGCGAGCCATGAAAGAGATGTGCCTGCAACAGCGATTGCAACTGCACTGATAAGATAACCCTTTGAAAGACCGAGAGCCTTGGTGAGGGGGTCAAGAAGAAGGGTGGGAACAATACCGCCGATTGTGCAGAAAATTCTTGCGGTTGAGAGGAGTCTGTTTCTTTCTTTTTCAAGGGGAGAAACAACTGCACTCATACCCCAGAAGGGAAGTCCTGAACGGTGAAGCAAGTTGCCCAGAGAATATATGTAGCTGCTGACCAGACGAGTCTGAAGGTATAGTTGGCATCTGTAAAGTCGCTTACGGGTACCATAAAAAGAAGTATTGTTGAAATAAGAATCATCGGGGGCGAAACGAGAAGGAAGGGACGGAGTTTGCCGAATTTTGTTTTTGTTTTATCGGCAATAATACCCATAATGGGGTCATTGATTGCATCAAAAATACGGGTGAGAAGAATAATCGCACCTGCATGACTGAATTCAAGCTGCATTGCATCGGTATAGAAAATGAGCAGGAATGTTGACATAAGATTATAAATCATACTTCTGCCGAAACCTGCGGTTGAGAACGAAAGCAATTCGCTTGTTTTAAGATATTTTTTGTTCATTATCTTTATCTCCTTCTGCCTTTGATATCTTTTCTTTTGTTTCTGTTGGGGTTAATTGGTTTGCCGTATCTGCCTGTGTTGATAAGCTCTGGGGTCAGAAAGCGTTCTTTGGTTGCCCGAAGCCCGCATAAATTAGACCAGCCTTCACAGTAAAGACGATAATATGAAATATTCTTCTCTTTTCTCAGCCTTATGAAATACGGAGTGTTGCACCATATTGTTGACGGAATTGCGATGATAAACAGCCACAGCGGGCCGAGTATCATAGTCTGAACGGTGTGGCCGTATTCGTGTATTTTCATATCGTGTCGCACATCGCCCGTACGGTTTTTGTTTATGAAAATAAATATTCCCAGAGAAACGCCGCCGAAATTCTTTTTGTCTATGTAGGTAATAACAGCGTTGTGATACAGCTCGCTTTCAGCACCTTTTGTTTTATAGAAAACAAACATTGCAAGACCGATAATATTCTGCACTATGCCGAAGGTGAACTGCCACAGATAAAAAAGAATTGACCTGAATATTTTCAAAATATCACCATTTTATCAAATTACTATAATAATAACATATTATATGCCTTTTTGCAACATAAAAAATGCCCGAGTTATACTCAGGCATTTTTGTTATTTCGCTTTTTTCTTTCTGATAATAATTACTGCAATAACGCCGATGATTATTACTGCGGCAGATATTCCGATAATGATATATGTTTTTGACATATCTTTATCTGCATCCGCGGGCTGAGTTTCAGGCTGAACAACGATTTCGGGGGCTGAGAAATTGTTTTCATTTTCAATTTTCTGTGCACCGAAGGGGGCGTCAAGATATTTTTCCGTGCCGTCAATGAGAACAGCTTCACTCTCGGATGAGTAAATCCAGCCCTGTGTATCACCGTGTTTTACAAAAGACCAATATGCGGAATCATCTGCAATTTCATAAATGCAGGTTACTGTTTCACCGCTCGGAACCGTTGATATTGCTTCGCTTTTGGTATTTGGAGTTGCGTATAAATCCAAACCGTTTTCTGCGTTGATTTTCAAATCAAATGCTCTGTACATATAGCAGTATTCGGAACTGTTACCGCTGAAAATCCAGCCGTCGGTACCATTATAATTAACGTGCATCCATATATATCCCGAATCTTCGGCTGTTTCGGAAAAAGCGAAATCAACGCTGAGGTTTGAGTTTGCGGGAACAACGGCAATGTGTTCTGCGTTTTCTTCAAACGGCTTTTTATAAAGCGGAAGCCCGCTTTCGGCAAGCACATAAACGCCGCCTTTTTCACCCGTTGCAACTTTGTATGAGCTGTCTTTGGTTTTCAGCCAACCGCTTATGCCGTTGTATTCAACAAATGCGTAAATGCAGTCGCTGAGTTCATAGTAGTATTTGAAATAAAGCTTTGTTCCTGCGGGAATATTTTCTGCAACTTTAGCGGAGTCTGCATCAAAGCCTTCGGTCAGGTATGCACCGTCGGTCAGGGTTTCGAGAACACCCGTAAAGCAGTCGTTTTCATCAAGGATTTTAGCACAGTCGTATGAACTGCCGTATTGATTGATGTTGAGCCAGCCTTTGACACCGCCGTGTTCGGTATATGCCCATTGAGCTGCAGGTTCAAAATCGGAGTTTGTTTTGTTATATGTGATAACTGTTCCGTAGGGAATGGCATCTGATACCGTATCATAAGCAAGTGAAGGGCCTTTGCGGAGAAAAGCACCGTTTTTGTTTATGATTACAACACTGTGGTTATATGCGGTTGAATATGCCGCATTTTCACCGATTTCCTGAACATTTATAAGAATTTTATCTTTTTTGACATAGGCGTCAAATCCGTTGTATGAAACCGCAAGATAAAGAGTGCCGTCAAATTCAAGCTCATCCGTAACAATAAGCTGTGTGCCTGTCGGAGCGAGCACGGTGAGGGGCCTCATAATGCTTCGTGTCATATCATCGTTCCATACTCTGTCATACAAAACGGCACCCGATTCCGAGCTGACTATAACATCATATTGAGTGAAAAATCCACCCGAAGCAGTGGCAAATGCGGGAACAACAGAAATTATACAGATAACAACCGCAATCAATGCGGCAATAAACTTGCTTTTCAATACGATTTCTCCTTTCGGATTGATTGAATATATATTATCACATACATAAAATCAGGTCAAGTTTTATTATTAATGTATAGTTGACAATGGTGTAACTGTGTGATATACTTTGTTACAACTGAAATTTAATACCTTGCCTTTTAAAGATTATGACGGAGACAGTAGCTTTTGCAAGTGCATTCCAAGTGAGGCGGAGAGAGTGTGAACCCGCCGTTTGCCGCATAAGTGAATATCACTCCCGAATCGCAAACCGAAAAACGCTTTTGTGTTTAGTAGACTTTGACGGATTTCCGCCGTTATCGGGAAGCATAAAGATCGGGTTATGCAGGTTTATGTTGTTCCTTGTCCCGATTGGGTCAGGGATTATTTTTTTGTTAGAGATTATTTCAAAAATAAATCGGAGGAATGAAAAATGTACGAAAAGGTTTCGTCGAATTTTGATTTCGTCACCAGAGAAAAGGCTGTGCTTGATTTCTGGAAGGAAAATCAGATTTTCGAAAAGAGCATTGAGGAAAGAAAAGGTTGTCCTACCTATACTTTCTACGATGGCCCTCCCACCGCTAACGGCAAGCCCCATATCGGCCACGTTCTTACCCGTGTTATCAAGGATATGATTCCCAGATACAGAACAATGAAGGGCTATATGGTTCCCAGAAAAGCAGGTTGGGATACTCACGGTCTTCCCGTTGAGCTTGAAATCGAAAAAGAGCTCGGCATCAACGGTAAAGAGCAGATTGAAAGCTACGGTCTTGAACCCTTCATCGGCAGATGTAAAGAAAGCGTTTGGAAATATAAGGGTATGTGGGAAGATTTCTCAGGTACAGTCGGCTTCTGGGCTGATATGGATGACCCTTATGTTACCTATCACGACAGCTATATCGAATCAATCTGGTGGTCACTCAAGGAGATCTGGAACAAAGGTCTTCTTTATAAGGGCTTCAAGATTGTTCCCTATTGCCCCCGCTGCGGTACTCCTCTTTCATCACACGAAGTTGCTCAGGGCTATAAGGCAGTAAAAGAGCGTTCGGCAGTTGTACGTTTCAAGGTTATCGGCGAAGATGCTTATTTCCTTGCATGGACAACAACTCCCTGGACTCTTCCTTCAAACTGTGCACTCTGTGTTAACCCCACAGAAACTTACTGCAAGGTTAAGGCTTCAGACGGCTACACTTACTATATGGCAAAGGCTCTTCTCGATACCGTTCTCGGTTCACTTGCTGATAAGGAAAACGGCGTTGAAGCTTATGAAATTCTCGAAACTTATGTTGGTACAGACCTTGAAGGCAAAGAATACGAGCCTCTCTTTGAATGTGCAGGCAAGGTTGCAGAAAAGCAGAATAAAAAGGCACACTTTGTTACCGTTGATAACTATGTAACAATGTCAGACGGTACAGGTATCGTTCACATCGCACCCGCATTCGGTGAAGATGACGCCAAGGTAGGCAGAGCATACGACCTTCCCTTCATTCAGTTTGTTGACGGCAAAGGTAATATGACAGAAGAAACACCTTATGCAGGTATGTTTGTCAAGGATGCAGACCCCAAGATTCTTGTTGACCTTGATAAGGAAGGCAAGCTCTTCTCTGCTCCCAAGTTTGAACACGATTATCCCTTCTGCTGGAGATGTGATACTCCGCTTATCTATTACGCAAGAGAATCCTGGTTCATCAAGATGACAGCCGTTAAGGATAACCTTGTTAAAAATAACAACACAGTTAACTGGATTCCCGAAAGCATCGGCAAGGGCAGATTCGGTGACTGGCTTGAGAATATTCAGGATTGGGGCATCAGCCGTAACCGTTATTGGGGTACACCCCTCAATATCTGGGAATGTGAATGCGGTCACAGACATTCAATCGGCTCAATCGCAGAGCTCAAGTCAATGAGTTCAAACTGCCCTGAAAACATCGAACTTCACAGACCGTTTATTGATGAAGTTACAATCAAGTGTGAAAAGTGCGGCGGCGAAATGAAGAGAGTACCCGAAGTTATCGACTGTTGGTACGATTCAGGTGCAATGCCTTTCGCTCAGCATCACTATCCGTTTGAAAATAAAGATCTCTTTGAGCAGCAGTTCCCCGCAGAGTTCATCTCAGAAGCTGTTGACCAGACAAGAGGTTGGTTCTATTCACTTATGGCAATTTCAACCCTTCTCTTTGACAAGTCACCCTATAAGAACGTTATCGTTCTCGGTCTTGTTCAGGATGAAAACGGTCAGAAAATGTCAAAATCAAAGGGCAATGCTGTTGACCCGTTTGATGCACTTGCAAAGCACGGTGCAGACGCTATCCGCTGGTATTTCTATACAAACTCAGCACCCTGGCTTCCCAACCGTTTCCACGATAACGCAGTTGTTGAAGGCAAGCGTAAGTTTATGGGTACACTCTGGAATACCTACGCATTCTATGTGCTTTACGCAAACATTGATAAGTTCAACCCCACAGAGCATACTCTTGATTACGATAAGCTTTCCATTATGGATAAGTGGCTTCTTTCAAGACTCAATACCCTTATTGATACAGTTGACGGTTACCTTGATAACTATGCAATTCCCGAGGCAGCAAAGGCACTTCAGAGCTTTGTTGACGATATGAGTAACTGGTATGTCCGCAGAGGCAGAGAGCGTTACTGGGCACAGGGTCTTGAACAGGATAAGATCAACGCTTATATGACTCTTTACACTGCACTCGTAACAGTTGTCAAGCTTGCTGCTCCCATGATTCCCTTTATGGCAGAGGATATCTACCGCAACCTTGTTTGCGGCATTGATAAGGATGCACCTATCAGCGTTCATCTTTGCGATTATCCCGTTTCAAATGCTGCTTTTGTTGACAAAGACCTTGAAGCTTCAATGGATGAAGTTCTCAACATCGTTGTTCTCGGCAGAGCTGCAAGAAACACCGCAAACATCAAGAACAGACAGCCTCTCGGCAAGATTTACGCAAGTGCAGAGAAGGTTCTCGGCAGAGAATACTGCGAAATCATCGAAGATGAGCTTAACATCAAAACTCTTGAGTTCGTTACAGATTCATCAGGCTATGTTTCATATAACTTCAAGCCCCAGCTCAAGACACTCGGCCCCAAGTACGGCAAGATGCTCGGTGCAATCAGAGAATATCTTGCATCGCTTGACGGCTCAGCTGCAAAGGCAGAGCTTGACGAAAAGGGTGCTCTCACCTTCACCGCAGGCGATACAGAAATTTCACTTGCAGTTGAAGACCTTCTTATCGAAACCGTTCAGAAGGAAGGCTTCCAGGCTGAAAGCGGCAACGGTGTAACAGTTGTTCTTGATACAAACCTTACCGATGAACTCATTGAAGAAGGCTTTGTAAGAGAACTTATCTCAAAAATTCAGACAATGCGTAAGGATGCAGGCTTTGAGGTTATGGATACAATCAGAATCTATGTAAGCGGCAACGAAAAGATTGAAGCAATCTTTGACGCTAACAAAGAAACCGTAACCCACGATGTACTTGCAACTGATATTATCGCAGCTGCAGGCGGTTCATATACCAAGGATTGGGATATCAACGGCGAAAAGGTAACTCTCGGCGTTGAAAAGAACTGAATATAATAATAAGTGCCCCGTGAAATCATCACGGGGCATTTGTTGTCTAAGGACTTTTTAAATATCCTTGCATTAAAATTAAATATATGGTATATTTATACTATATTTTTTATCAGAGGTGTAAAAATGAAAAAGTTTATAAGTGTTTTACTCTCAACGGTTATTATTGTTTCATCGCTTGCAGTTGGCTTTACCGCATTTGCGGCAGACGATGAAACCAAATTCTTTGTTGCATCCGATTTGCACTATAATATCCCTTCAGAAGAACTTGTGCCCGTAATTGAAGGCGACGAAATTTATTGGTATGCAAACCGCAGAGCAGCTATGGAAGAAGAAAGCAGCTTCATAATTGATGAATTCCTTAATCAGTGTGCCGAATCTGATGACTGTGAATTTGTTCTTATTCCCGGTGACCTTGTTGATAACGGCAAGGCAATTCATCAGGAGCATATTGATATGGCTGCAAAGCTCGAAAAATTCGAGAAGGAATCAGGCAAGCCCGTTTATGTTGTGCCCGGTAACCACGATTACGGCGTTGACTGTGAAACAAATCTTGACGATTTTGTAAGAGTATATAACCACTTCGGTTTTGATGAAGCGCTTGATACTCTTGAAGGTACAGCTTCATACACCGCAGATCTCAACGATGATTACAGACTCATCGCTCTTGACAGTAACGACCCTTCAAAATCAACAGAAGACGGTATGTCGGCTGAAAAGCTTTCGTGGGTTAAAGAGCAGACAGATAAGGCTAAGGCAGACGGCAAATATCCCATTCTTATGATGCACCATAACCTTCTTGACCACCTTCCCCTTCAGCGACTTCTCAGCAGAAACTTTATCGTAAGATTCCACTATACAACTGCAACTCTCTTTGCCGATTGGGGTATCAAGCTTGTGTTTACAGGTCACGAGCATTGCAGCGATGCCGCAACATACACAACCCCCTCAGGCAATGTGATTTAAGATTTTGCAACAACATCGCTCACAATGTATCCTCTTGAATACAGAGCGTTCAGCATCAATGATGATGAAATCAGATATGAATCAAGAGCAATTGATTCAATTGATACCGATGCACTTACCGAAACCGTATCGGGCTATACTCAGGAGCAGATCGACCTTATGAATGAAGGCCTTAACGATTATGCGAAGGGCTTCCTCAAAGCAGGTGTTCAGTATCGCCTCGGCAAGGGCTTCAGAATGGAAGAAATGGGCATTGATGAAGATGCATTCTACTATGACCTTGTTGCAACCGCAGTTGGCGGACTTGTTAAAATCCTTGAAGATCCCCTTTACGGTGAAGGCGGTATTCAGGAACTTGCCGCAGAATATAACATCGATATCCCCGATAGTGAATACAAAAACGGCTGGGATATCGTAACCGAGCTCGTTTCATGGCATTATGCGGGCAGTGAGCCTTATGATATCTATAGCGAAGATATAGCAATATTCCTCAGACTTGTTGCTCTTCTTCTTAAGGATGACCTCGCAACAGTCAGCGACGAAGTATTCCTCAAAGCCGCAAATCAGCTTTTCTCATATCTCGGTACAGATTCAATTGTAAGAGATATCACAAAGCTCGGCACATCTGTTTTTGGCGGTGTTACAGCTGCGGAATATTTCCTTCTTGCTCTTGTTTCACCTCTTATCAGCGAGTTTGTTGCCGATGACGATGGTGTTGACGATAACAACGGTACACTTCCCGGCTACGGTACGGTTAATACACAGACCAGAGCAACAAATGTATTTGATAATATCGTTAATATTCTTAAATCGTTCTTTGAAACATTTATGAATGTAATCAATATCCTTTTGAAAATAGCATAAAAAATTACAGGGTACCAGCGGTACCCTGTTTTTTTATTTAAACTTTATTCCTGAAATATCACGTATATCTTTCATAATCTTGCTGACCTGCAAAGCTCTTTCTCTGACCGTTTCATAATACGGGTCATCGGGATTTGCAATAAATTTTTCAAACGCCTCAGCTTCATAGCCCATTATTTTTTCTTTTATAACATCGCCGATAATTTCAGTAACGTTTCCCTTGTTATCAATAAGCTTTATATTGGTGAGCTTTGATATTGATTCAATGGTAACCGTTCCTTCATCGCCGAAAATCTGTGAGCCGAGCCTGTCCTGACCGAGCTTTGAATATGTAAGATTAACAAGCTTATCGTCATAAAGAAATGCCGCATTTCCGCTGCCGTCTGCACCGCTTTCCATAAAGTGGGAGCAGGCGGTTATTCTTTCAGGTATACCGAAAAGGTCGAGAGCGGGGTATACGCAGTAAATTCCAAGATCCATAAGGCAGCCCGTTGCAAGGGCGGGGTTGAAGATGTTGGGAAGCTTGCCTTCAAGATATGCGGGATATTTTGATGAAAGCTGAGAAAAATCAAAATGCACACTCGTTATTCTGCCGATTTTTTTTGTTGCCTCTTTGAGCAGATTTGCGGCAGGGTTGAACATATACATTATCGCTTCAATATAAATAAGCCCTTTTTCTTTTGCGAGAGCCTGTAACTCAGCGAGTTCATCAGGTTCAACAGTTATCGGTTTTTCGCAGATAACGTGTTTGCCGCTTTGAAGCATAAGCTTTGTCTGTTCATAATGCAGACGGTTGGGGCTTGCAATATATACTGCATCAAAATCGCCTTTTGCAAACTCATTGATATCGGTATATACCGTTTCAATTCCGTTTTCACGGGCAAACTTGCTGCCGCTTTCTTCTGTTCTGGAATAAACCGCAACAAACTCGGAATTGCAGAGCATACGTGCACCGTCAATGAACGATCTGGCAATCCAGCCTGTGCCTATAACACCGTAACGCATATCAAAGCTCCTTTGCCATAACGGTACCGCTGTTTTTGAGGGTTGCCTTGATTTTGAATCCGTTTTTCTTATAGAAATTAATGCCTCTTGTGTTGCCCGTACCGACTATAAGCATAACCGCTTTTGAACCTTTTGATTTAAGGTGGTCTGTGAGAGTGGTTATCATTTTTGAGCCGTTGCCGTTACCTCTGAAAGGTTCATTGATATCAATATGAAGGTGTGAGGGATATTTGATTGAATAAACACCGTGAGCAATAACTTCAGCAACCGCTTCAAAGTAGTTGGTTTTGCCTGTTTCTTTTACCTTTTTGAGATAGGGTTTGAAGTTTTTGAGATATTTTTTGAAGTTGAGAGCACCAAAAACGTATCCCTGAGCAACATCGTTATCATCAACAAGAACAAAAACATTTTCGGGTTCCTGTTCAATATAATAATTACAGAATGTATAGAGAATAAAATCTCTCATTTTGGGGTCGGTAAGTGCTGAATCGGGGCCTGTATTAAGGCAAACCTGCTGCACATCTTTGTAATATTTGGGTTCGTAATTTTTTACGGTTACCATAAATTAACCTCCAATTTCAATAACAAATTCTCTTTCGCCGCTGAACGGAACTGCATTTCCGTTATATTCAAAAACAGAGTTGATTTTCGGGTCAGAAAAAACTTTTACGGTTGCGGTGTTGCCCGATTTTGTGTATTCAACGCTGATTATACCGTTCTGAGTTGTGATATGACCTTTTGCGGTGTTCATACCTTCAACAAATCGGGGTGAAATAACAACCTTTTCATAACCTGCACTGTCGTCGGGCTGCTGAATACCGAGAAGATATATAAACAGATATTTTGAAACCGCACCGAACATCGGGTGGTTTCTTGAATCTCTGCCGCTCCAGTTTTCCCAAAGAGTTGTTGCACCGTTATTTTTCATATATGCAAACGAAACTTCCTTATCGTTTGAAAGAAGCTCAAATGCAAGCTGATTTTCGCCGATTTCAAACAGGTAACCTATAAGCGCTTCGGTTGCAATGATGCCTGTGTCAAGCATACCGAGATTCTTATAGTAGCGGACAAGTGTGTTCTTATCTTCTTCATTTACAAGACCTGTTCTGAGTGCGAGCACTGATGCACCCTGAACACCCATACAGTAATGATGGCACCAGGTGTTATAATATGCAACCGTAAGTGATCTCTGCGATTTTTTGATTCTCTCATCAAGATGTGCAACATCGTTTTCTTTGCCGAGAACTTTTGCGGCTTCAACAGTCTGCTGCATAAATCTTATGTAAAGTGCGGTGTTGACAAATGTTTCGGGAAGAACCACTCTGCCCGGTGCACACCAGTCGCCGAGGCACCAGCCGTTATCTTCTTCACGCCATACAAGACCGTTTTCACTTCTGCTTTCAAGATAATCAAGATAATGAAGCATCAGCGGGAAGAATTCGTCAAGAAGGGCTTTATCGCCATACATTTTATAGAATTTTACGGGGACTTCAATCATTGCACCGCCCCAGCCCGAAGGACCGCCGCCGCCACCCATAAGAGGTGCGGTATGGGGAACGTGACCTGATTTTTTGCACTGGCTGTCTGCAATATCATAGAGCCATTTGCGGTAGAATTCACGGCTGTCAAGCATCATCATAGCTGTTTCGGCACAAAGCTGACCGTCACCCGTATAGCCGAGTCGCTCTCTGTGAGGGCAGTCGGAGGGTACGCCGCTGTGCATATTGCAAAGCTGAGTTCTTATATAAGCTTCATAGAGCCAGTTGAGATTTTCGTTATCACATTCAAATGATGATGTAACAGGGCAGTCTGAGTGAACAACATCAACCCTTACTGGAGTTGCATCGCCCGTTATTCTGAAATATCTGAAGCCGTGCCAGGTGAAGTGGGGGATATATTCACGGTCTGTGCCGTCGGTAATGAAAGTTTCTGTCTGATATCCTTCTTCAAATTTCATACCGTACCACTCACGGGTATCATAAATTTCCTCAGCATAGCTGACTGTTATTTTTTTGCCTTTTTCGGGGCACTTGATAACCGCATAGCCAACCGTATTTTCGCTAACCTCATAGAGCTTGCTTTCGCCTTCATCTTTGATAAGTACGGGCTCAAGAGAACGGATAACCTTATCTGCGGGAGCTGTCTGAATGAAGTATTCGCTTTCGGGTGCGGGGATTACGGTGCTTTCGCTGAAATCTTCGGCTTTCGGCAGAAGATTATAATCGTGATATTCGCCGTAGTAAAGATTGTTTTCAATAATAAAACCTTTATAAGAAAGCGTTGTTTCATCGCAGATAACATCTCCGCTTTCTTTTTCGATTATATAGCAGAGCTTGGGTGTGCCGAAAACAACGTTACCCTCAGCCATACGCTTATTCTGATTATAATAGCCGTTGCCGAGCATAACGGCAAGAG
>JAXJVE010000302.1:0-10356 GCA_036308705.1 Acutalibacteraceae bacterium | reverse complement strand
TGAATCTTCTCGGTGAATATGAAATCAAGGCAAGACTCAGCGATGCAATTGCAAGCTGGAGATAAGAAAGGAAAATCACAATGGACGAACTTAACACCACCTCAAATTTTATATATGATTTTATTGATGAAGACCTTGCAAACGGTGTGAATACCCGTATTCAGACCCGTTTCCCGCCCGAGCCCAACGGATATCTTCATATCGGCCACGCAAAGGCAATAACAATCGACTTTGCAACTGCTGAAAAATACGGCGGTATCTGTAACCTTCGTCTTGACGATACCAACCCCTCAAAAGAGGATGTTGAATATGTTGACGCAATCAAAGCGGATATTGAATGGCTCGGCTTCAAGTGGAACAGTGTTCTTTATGCTTCAAGCTATTTTGATTTCATCTATGAATGTGCAATCAAACTCATCAAGAAGGGCAAGGCTTATGTATGTGACCTTACCGCAGAAGAGATGAGAGAATACAGAGGCACTCTCACAGAGCCCGGTAAAAACAGCCCCTACCGTGACCGTTCAATCGAAGAAAATCTTGATCTTTTTGCAAGAATGACTGCAGGCGAGTTTGCAGACGGTGAAAAAACTCTCCGTGCAAAGATTGATATGGCATCGCCCAACATCAATATGCGTGACCCCGTTATGTACAGAATCGCTCACGTTACACATCATCAGACAGGCGATAAATGGTGCGTATATCCCATGTATGACTTTGCTCATCCTCTTTCGGATGCAAGAGAAAACGTTACCTATTCGCTCTGCTCTCTTGAATTTGAAAACCACAGACCTCTTTATGATTGGTTCATCAATGAAATCGGTTTTGAAGAGCCCCCCAGACAGATTGAGTTTGCACGCCTTAACCTCAACTACTGCGTAACAAGTAAGAGATATAACCTTGAAATGGTTCAGAAAGGCGTTGTTGACGGCTGGGATGACCCCAGAATGATTACCCTCTGCGGTATGAGAAGAAGAGGCTATCCCGCTGCTGCAGTCCGTGATTTCATAAATCGTATCGGCGTTTCAAAGGCAGACAGCGTTGTTGACTACGGTCTGCTTGAAGCCTGCGTAAGAGATAATCTTAACGAAAACGCACCCAGAGCAATGGCTGTTATCAAACCCCTTAAGGTTATTATTGATAACTATCCCGAAAATCAGACCGAAGAGCTTGAGGTTGAAATCAATCCGCTTAAGCCTGAACTCGGCAAGAGAACTGTTAATTTCTCAAAAGAGATTTTTGTTGAGCGTGACGACTTTATGATTGAGCCTCCCAAGAAGTATTTCAGACTCTTCCCCGGCAATGAGGTACGCCTCAAGGGTGCATATTTCATCACCTGTAACAGCTGGGAAACCGATGAAGACGGCAACGTTACCTGCCTTCACTGCACATACGACCCCGCAACAAAGGGTGGCGATTCACCCGACGGCAGAAAGGTTAAGGGCACAATTCATTGGGTAAGTGCGGCAGACGGCGTTCCTTGTGAAATCCGCCTTTATGACCGTCTTTTCGGCTCAGAAGATCCTTTTGTTGACGGTAAAGAAAATTATCTTAACCACCTCAACCCCAATTCACTCGAAGCAATCACAAACTGCTTTGTTGATGTTAAGAACGCAAAAGCAGGGGATACATTCCAGTTTATGCGTCACGGATACTTCTGCGTTGATAAGTCATCAACAGATGAGAAGCTTGTGTTCAACCGTACGGTTGCTCTCAACTCATCGTGGAAATAAGAAAGGATTTTTAATATGAAATATCTTTATCGTAGTGTCAACGCTCTGTTGGCAACCGCAGTGTTCCCGATTGTTGTTTTTCTTGATTTTATAATAATCAGAGTCGGTGACAGCCTTGGTAATTTGCTTGGTGCTTTTACAGGCGGCAGCGAGTCATCCTCAATTCTCCCCGTCGGACTTGAACAGGGAATTTCAATCAAGTTTGTAATTGATATTTTCAGAGGTGTAGGCGAAGGCGAATTCTGGCACCGTATGCTTGTCAACGATGAGGCAAGCGGCAAAATAAATTTTGTATGGCCCGAATCACTCAATGCAATCAAAGGCGACCTTATCGCTGTTGTTGTTTGCCTTGCAATTGTTCTTATTGCCGCACTTTTCATTATTGCGTGGTCTTTTATAAGCAACAAGAGAATCCCCGTTCTTGCAGCAGCGGGAACAGGTATTGTCAGCCTGATTGTTCTGCGTATATTCTTTGAATCCGCATCAGAGTTTCTCAGAAATTCATTTTCAATTACGGATATTCTCGACGGCGGCAGCCTGATTTCAACACTTGCAGGCAGTATTATTGACCTTGAAGATGTTGCTATAGGCAGTTTCTGGATAGTTCTGCTCTTCTTATTTATTGGTCTTCTTATATGGACAGGAGCTTATTATCTTATCGAAATTGGCGATACACCCGAAGAGAAAGCGGCAGCTCAGGCAAAACGTGTAAAAAAATCGAGGTGATTCTGTGAAATCGGTAAGCTTTGATAAGGTAAATCTCGGCGGTTTCTGGAAGAAGCGTTTTGAAATCAATAAAAAAACCACAATACCTACCGTATATGACCGTTTTTCGGAAACGGGCAGATTTGATGCCTTTCTTTTTAATTGGAAGGAAGGCGACCCCAACAGACCCCATATTTTCTGGGACTCGGATATTGCAAAGTGGGCAGAGGCGGTTGCTTACACAATAACAAAAAGCCCCGATAAGGAGCTTGAAGCAATCGTTGAAAGCCTTGTTGAATCGATTGAGAAAAACCGTGATGAAAACGGCTATTTCAATATTTATTTTACCCTCTGTGAGCCTGATAACCGTTTTGTTAACAGAATGGCACACGAGCTTTACTGTGCGGGTCATCTGACCGAAGCGGCAATTGCATATTATCACGCAACAGGCAAGGATAAATTCCTTAAGCTTATGTGCGATTATATGGATTATATCGAAAAGGTATTTATCATTGAGGATTCGGCAGATTTCTGTACCCCCGGCCACGAAGAAATAGAGCTTGCTCTTGCAAAGCTTTATGACTGCACAGGCAACAAGAAGTATCTTGATATGTGCAGCCACTTTGTTGAGGTCAGAGGCACAAGAAAGAAAGACGAAGAAAGCCCCTATTATATCAGTCACGATTATGACCAGACTCATAAGCCCGTGCGTGAGCAGGAGGTTGCAATCGGTCACAGCGTAAGAGCAACCTATCTTTACTGTGCAATGGCAGACCTTGCGTTAAGGCTCGGCGACACTTCGCTCTTCGATGCGTGTAAGCGTTTGTTTATGAGCATTGCCGAAAAGCAGATGTATGTAACAGGCGGTATCGGTTCAACCCGTTACGGCGAGCGTTTTACAGAGGATTATGACCTCCCCAACGATGTTGCATATTCAGAAACCTGCGCATCAATCGGTCTTGCTCTTTTTGCAAGAAGAATGAGCCTTATCGACCCCGATTCAATCTATGCCGATATTGCCGAAAAGGCGATTTATAACTGTGCACTTGCAGGCGTTTCGCTCAAGGGTAATTCATTCTTCTATGTAAATCCCCTTGAAATCAACCTTGAAAGACGCAGAATAAACAAAGAATATTATCAGTATAATGCGGGCGGATTTGAAATTACTCAGCGTGTTGAGGTTTTTGACTGCTCGTGCTGTCCGCCGAATATCGCAAGAATGATTGCTTCAATCGGCGACTTCCTCTATACATATAATAATGATACTGTTTTTGTTCATCATTATTTTGAATCCGATGCAGAGTTTGAAGGCATAAAGATTACTCAGAATACAGAATATCCCAACAACGGTGCGATAAAACTTACCGTTAAGGGTATGAACGGCAAAACTCTTGCAGTCAGAATCCCCGCCTGGGCTGAGAAATATGAAATTTCAGCATCATACGAAATCAAAAAAGGCTATGCCTATATTTCAATTGATGCCGATGAAAAAGAAATCAGCCTTGATTTTGCGATGGATTGCGTGCTCGTTGCGGCAAATCCCGCAGTTGAAGCCGATATCGGAAGAGTTGCTCTTTGCAGAGGACCTCTTGTTTATTGCGTTGAAAGAGTTGATAACGATATGCCTCTCAACAACCTGAGCGTATCGGCAAACCTCAATGCTGAAATCACATTCAATGAAGAGATGCAGGCATATACCGTTGAAGCAGACGGCTTTGCAGATGGCAATTTTGATGCACTCTACCGTAAATACAAGCCCGATTTTGTGCCTCAGAGAATAAAGTTTATTCCCTATTTTGCATTTGCAAACAGAGGCGAAAGCGATATGCTTGTATGGTTAAGAGTTAAATAATGTATAAAACAGCTCCTTTACGGCAAGAATAGTTTTAAACAAAACTTTTCCGTAAAGGAGCAATTTTTATGAAAAAATTATCATTTGCAATTATTCTGGCGGTTCTTCTTTTCTCGTTTGTTTTTGCCGCCTGTAACGGTGCCGATTCGGGTAAGGTCAGCGATACCCACCGAAGCGACCCCGTGCTCACCAAACTTGAAGAAATGGCAACTGAGGCTATGACGGATATCAGGGATATGATGACCGACGATATTACCGATGGCTTCAACGATATGAAAACAAACGTTACGCAGTAAAAAAAACGGCTGTCATCTGACAGCCGTAATTTTTTATTGATTGTTATTGTTTTTTGCCTGAGCCTTTGCAGCTTTCTTTTCTTCTCTCTTCTTTTTTCTGTCGGGTGAACCGAAATGGTTGAGAGCAGAAACGCAAAGAATGATAATACCCATAACAACGAAGATGCCGAGCATACCCTTGCCCATAATGGGAGCAGTTGTGCCGAGCTCCTGAGGAGTGAGCTTGAACTCATATTCCATTGAGTTGGGAACAGTTGTTTCCAATGATTCACAGTAGTGGCAAGTGCATTCTTCAGCTGTAAGATCGATTACTTCTGTTGTAACGGGAGTTGTTGCGGTGTTTGTTGTTGTTTCCATTATTAATTACCTCCTGTTACTATTAAAGTAAGTTGCCTACAAGTGTAAGGATAAGACCGCCTGCGATAACCGAAGCAACCTGACCCGAAACGTTAACGCCGATTGAGTGCATAAGAAGGAAGTTCTGATTGTCCTCTGCAAGACCCATCTTATGAACAACACGTGCTGACATGGGGAATGCTGAAATACCTGCAGCACCGATCATGGGGTTTATCTTGTTCTTTGTGAAAAGGTTCATAATCTTTGCAATCATAATACCGCCGAAGGTATCAACAACGAATGCAACAAGACCAAGACCCATAATAAGGATTGTTTCAAATCTGAGGAAGTCCTCTGCAACCATCTTTGATGCGATTGTGAAGCCGAGGAAGATTGTGATAAGGTTTGCAAGAACGTTCTGTGCTGTTTCTGAAAGTGAGTTAAGAACGCCGCATTCTCTGATAAGGTTACCGAACATAAGGAAGCCGATAAGAGCTGTTGCGTCGGGAGCAACCATACCAACGATGATTGTAACAACGATGGGGAAGAGAATCTTTGTGAGCTTTGAAACCTTTTTGCCTGTATTCTTCATACGGATAAGGCGTTCTTTCTTGGTTGTGCAAAGCTTGATGATGGGGGGCTGAACAATGGGAACGAGTGCCATATATGAATATGCCGCAACCATGATAGCCGCTGTATAGTTTGAATTAAGCATATTGGCAACGAAGATTGATGTGGGGCCGTCAGCCGCACCGATAATTGCGATTGAAGCCGCATCCTTGAGCTCGAAGCCGAAAACTGATGAAAGGCAGAGGGTGAAGAAAATACCGAACTGAGCTGCTGCACCGAAAATCATAAGCTTCGGGTTGGTAAGAACAGGCTCAAAGTCAATCATTGCACCGATACCGATGAAAAGAATAAGCGGGAAAAGTTCGTGGCTGTCAATACCGATTTTGAAAAGGAAATCAATAACGGCTCTTACGCCTGTAACTACGCCTTCTGTTTCTTCAATGGGGGGGATGGGCAGGTTAACGAGAATTGCACCGAAGCCCATGGGAAGAAGAAGGGTAGGTTCCATCTCTTTTTTGATTGCGAGGAAAATCAGCACGCCGCCGATTATCCACATAATTACCGGTTTGATGTCGATGTTTTCTAAGTTGCCGAAAATGTCAACGAAAATCTTAACAATTTCCTGCAGTATGGGATTCTGAATTGAATCCGCAAAAGTGCTTGCTGCCAAGAACATTTTGAAAATCATCCTTTCTTAAAACACATTCTCCGCCATTATAGCGTTTATTTTACGCTAAGATTATATATGAACATAGTGTAAATTGCAATAGTAAAAAGGACTAAATTTTACAATTATTTTGATTGCATTTTGGGTGCGGGTCTGTGCTTTGCGGTATATTGTGAAACATCAATTCTGATAACGCTCACAAAAGCCACCATTTTATCTTCAAACTCAAAATCTTTTTGTGTCTGGGTTTTCATAAGAATTGAAAGAGCTTTTTTCTTTTCTTCAACATCCTCAACGATTGTTGCAATACCCTTGCCCATAACCGAAGAGTAAGTTATACCGTATTTGCAGGCAATTTCGCCCTCAAACGGGGTTATGTCGCAGTCCAGCTCAAAGAAAACCTTGGGATTTGCACGCATAAGGTCAATTTTTCTGCCTCTTTTTGCACCGTGAAGATAAACCGTGAGCTTGCCGTCATCCATAGTATAACCGTAATTCATCGGCACAACATAAGCTTCATCGCCGTCAACAAGCCCGAGATGAAGCACCTTAGCCTTGTCAAGAATTTTTATTATTTCATTTATATCCGTTACCTCACGCTCTCTGCGTGTCATACCGTTGCTCATATCATTTCTCCTTCCTTTTCAAAAGCACAACACATTCACAATGACCTGTTCGGGGGAACATATCAACGGGGGTGGCTTTGATTGCGGTGTAGCCGAGGTCTTTGAAAATTCCGCAGTCCCTTGCAAGGGTTGCGGGGTCGCACGAAACATAGACTATTCTTTCGGGGCTCATCTGCACCGCAGTATTTATCATTTCGGGGCTGCAGCCTTTTCGGGGCGGGTCAAGAATTATAACATCGGGTGTAACACCCTCATTCTTAAGCATTTCTGCCGCCTGAGCCGCATCGCCGCAGATAAAACGTGCGTTTTTTATTCCGTTGAGTTCTGCATTTATCTTTGCATCCTCAATCGCTTCGGGCACGATTTCAACACCGATTATCTCTTTTGCGTTTTTGGACATTGAAAGCCCTATTGTACCCGCACCGCAGTAGAGGTCGAGCACGGTTTCATTGCCCGTAAGCGAAGCATATTCAGCCGCCTTGTTATAGAGTTTCTCTGCCTGATTGCGGTTTACCTGATAAAACGAAAGCGGAGATATGCGGAATTTCAGACCGCAGAGGATATCCGTTATGCAGTCCTCACCCCAAAGAGTACGGCATTCCGCACCGAGAATAACATTTGTATCTTTTGTGTTTGAATTCACGATGATACTTTTTATCGAGCCTTCTTTTTCAAGCAAATTATTAACCAGAATATCTTCAGCGGGCAGTTTTTTGCCGTTGATGACGGCACAGACCATAATCTCACCGCTTGCGGCACCTTTTCTGATGTATATATGGCGAAGCAGACCTCTGTGAGATGTTTCGTCATAAACAGAAACATTATATTTTTTTATGTAATCAGAGAAAACACCGAGGATATCTTTGAATTCTTCGGGCTGAAGCAAACAGTCGGGGCAATGCACAACTCTGTGGCTGTGAGGCGAATAAAAGCCTGTTTTTACTTCTCCGTTTTCAATCGCAACGGGATACTGTGCCTTATTACGGTATCTTTTTTCATCGTATGCGGCAATAATCGGCTCAAATTCGGGTGTAACACCACCGATGCGTCTGAAACATTCCGCAACGTGCTCCGCTTTGATTTTTGACTCCGCTTCATACGTCATATGCGAAAAAACACAGCCTCCGCATTTGAGATAAACGGGACATTCGGGCGTGATTCTGTCTGCAGAAGGAGTGATAATATTCTCAACCTTTGCGAAGGCATAGGATTTTTTTTCCTTGAGAATATGTGCGGTAATTTCGTCGCCTACAGCGGTTGCGGGCACAAATATCGCCATACCGTTGTGTTTACCTACACCGCTTCCGTTTGAAGAGCAGGATTCGATTTTTAGTTGTATTCTGTCATTTTTCTTAATTTCCATCGGAAACCTCCGAAATTTAGTGCATATATTATATCACAAACCGCTGTGAGTAGCAAACAATATGTTATAATTTTGTTAAAATTCAAAATTTGCTTGATTTTTTATGAATTATTTGTTAATATTAATCGGTTAATTTATATAAACGGAGGATAATATGAAAAAGATTGCAGTAAGACTTACATCGGTTTTCCTTGTACTTCTGTTCGCCTGCACAAGCTTTATCACCATTTTTGCATCGGCAGAAGACGCTTCAACAACACCCGATACGGGCGTTACCGAAGAAGAGAGCGACGTTCATGTTCTTGTTCTTCAGAGTGAATCTCTTGACGTTGTTATAGGCAAAACCATTCAGATGACCGCTTCGGTTTCAGGCGTAGCAACACAGCCCAAGATTTTCTGGAGATCGCTTGACCCCGAAATTGCAACAGTTGACGACAACGGCGTTGTAAAAGGCGTTGAGGCAGGCAGAGCAGTTATCACCGCTACCGCTTATGTTGATGGTGCAACTCTCAGCGGCGAATTCTCAATCAGCGTTATCACTTCAAGCAACTTCCTTAAAGATTTGCTTGTAGACCAACAGGTTCTCAGCTATCAGTACAGCTATGTTGACGACTACTACTACACAAACGACAAAGAAGCATGGCAGTATAACTTCGGCTTCGGCAAAATTTATGATTTTGTTTCACCCTATATTCTTCTTGAATATGACTATATCCGAGTTTTCTTCACATACGAAAACAAAGACTGGATGCTTCAGATGTGGAAGGGTCAGTACGGTATGGTGTTCTATGGCGGCGAAATCGGTATTTACAACAAATCCCACTCCGATGACGGCATTAACGAGTGGACATTCTTCAACTGTCCCTCAGAAAAAGACTGGCTCAATATGGAAATGACTCTCTGGCATCAGCAGATAGACGGCAGCTGGAACCGTGAATTCACCAGAGAATACGATAAATATTGGTGGTGTACAGGCTTCAAAAACGGTCACGTCCGTCAGGAAGAGCCTTGCAATGAGCTTCGTCTTGAAGGCAGAATCACATTCAAGGATGAAGAAATGGCAAAGCTTGTTATCGCAGGTCTTGAAGAATGCGGTTTCAAAGCAAGCGAAACCAAAGACGGAGTCGGCGTTGATGAATTCTACGCAAACGGCAAGGATGTTTACTTCATCTGGCAGAACATCAATGAAGCAGAAAGCACAATGTTTGTAAAGGTTAATTTCGGTGCCATTGCAGCGCTCAGCGTAATGCCTTTCTGGCCCGTAATTCTGCCCTTTGTGAATATGTTTGCAATACTCGTTCTTCTTGTTTCCGTAATACTTTAATATAAAAAATGCTCCGTCGGGCTTGACCTCGGCGGAGTTTTGTTTTATACTTTATTTTACCAAAGAATTTTACGGAGGTATAAACAATGAAAAATTTCAGAAAAATTCTGAGCGTTGTGCTCGTTGCACTTCTCGTTATGCAGCTCGGCTCAGGATGCATCGGTGCATTTGCATCAAGCGATTACACCATCGTTTCACCCTATGAAGATGTTATCTGGGAAGGTGACAATGCCTGGGGTGCATACAAAGGCACTCTTCATTCACACACCACATACAGTGACGCAACCGAAACTCTCTCCACTATGATTAAAGAATATTATAATCAGGATTATGATTTTGTTGCAAACGCTGACCACGGTATCACAGGCGTTGAATGGAACAAAGCTCCTGAAAAGCGTTTTCTTTATAACTATCAGCTCCTCATCGGCTATTCCTTTGCACACCTTACAGACGAAGAATACGAGCAGATTACATCAGGCTCATATCCTCTTTATGACGGCACAATCCGTAACAAAAAGATGGTTTGCGTTACAGGTGCAAACGAACACAACCACCTTTCACTCACAAAGAACCACGTTAACGGCTACTTCCTTCCCGAATCTGTAGGCAACGGTCCTGTAGGCGGTGAAAACGAATACGGCTACGAGCAGGCAGTTAAATTCGTAGATGAATGCGGCGGTCTTTCACACATCAACCATCCCGGTGACTGGCTTGCTTCAAACTCAGATATGAACAATGTTAACAGCAAGGAAGCTGTTGAATTCTTCGGCAACCTTATTCTCAAATATGATTCATGCCTCGGCACAGAAGTTTTCAACGAAGATAACGGCACAACAGGTTATGACAGAATCCTTTGGGATAACCTTCTTATGCATACTCTTCCCTAC
>JAXJVE010000301.1:0-9804 GCA_036308705.1 Acutalibacteraceae bacterium | reverse complement strand
ATATAATCTATATATCCGTCGTTCTCCTCGTTGATTTCGGGCAGAATATCAACGCCCCACCAACAGGCATATTTATCGGGATATTCTTCAAATCCGTACCAGTCATAATACGGCGACTCTTTGCTGTTATACGCACCGACAGACTCATATCTGTTGAGCTTGTTGAAATAGATACTGTCCGCACCCGTATGGCTGAATACACCGTCGAGCACGATTTTTATATTTCTTTTTTCCGCCTCTTTGCAGAGGGATGAAAAATCTTTTTCATCGCCCAATACAGGGTCGGTTTTTTCATAGTTTGCGGTATCGTAACGGTGATTTGACTGAGCCTCAAAAATCGGGTTGAGGTATATACAGCCCACACCGAGCGATTCAAGATAATCAAGCTTTTGTTCAATCCCCTTGAAGTCACCGCCGAAAAAGTCATATTTTGTTATTTTTCCGTCGCCGTCAGGCTCCCACATAGGCTCTGCACCCCAATCGGCACGGAGCACTCTGTCTGCGGGGATATTTTTCTTTTCTTTGCCCGAATTACAAAAACGGTCGGGGAAAATCTGATAAATAACAGAGCCTTTAATCCAATCGGGTGTTTCAAAGCTTTTTGAATAAACCGTCAGCTGAAAGCTTGCACCTTCGGGCGAAATTCTGCCCGTTGAATTTTCAAATTTTGTTATCTTACTTTCGCCGTTTTTATGTGAAAGCGTAAAATGATACCAGTAAAGCCCCTCTTTTTCGGGAGCGAAGCTCACCTTCCACCATTCTTCGTTGTTTTTTTCGTGCCTTTCCCATTCCATAGGGTAAGATACGGTTTCTCCGCTGTCGGAATTTATAACAAGACTTGCCGCAGTGCAGCACATATCACGGGGCAAAACGATTCTCACGGTTACTTTTTCGCCCTCACGCACCGCACCGAAAGGTGTTTTGTGCCAGCTGAGTCTTGAATTATAGGGTATAAAATCCATTGTGTCAGTCCTTAAAATCAGTTTACAATCGGCAGCTCGGTTATTCCGATAAGCAAATCGGTTATGAAATATCCCGCCGCAACAAGAAAAATTATTCCCGCCGCAATAAGAATTGCCGATGTTATTTTCTTTTTTCTGACCTGTTCTTCATAGCTCGGCCCTTCGCCGAAACGGTCTGAAAAATCTGTTATGCTCTTGCGTTGAGAAGGCTTGAGCGTTTTTTCTATTTTTCCCTTTTTAGGCATTGCCCTTTACCTCTCATCCGAAAATATTTTTATCGCTGAAGCCCGCAAAGGCAAGCGAAATAAGTGCAACATAAATAAACATTGCGGGTTTACCCTTAAACGCCTCGGGGATATCTTCATTCTCTTTTATAAGCTCCGAGCCTTTGTTGATAAGTGCGGCGGCAACAACAAATGCGATACCCGCACCGAGACCCGAACCGATACTGCCCGCAAAAGAATATGCGGCAGAGTTATTGATATGCGGAATTGCAAAAACAAGGGTATTGAAAGCGGCAATTCCGAGAGTGCTGAGAAATTTATCCGAAGCTCTGAAAATAAGCTTTGCAAAAACCGCAACAACCGCATAAACCGTTACAAGAACTATGCCGTAAATAACGGCACGCAGGGCGTAGCTCAGCTCATTTTTACCCGCCAGAAAGTTGACGAGTGCACAAAAAGTGCTCGTAACAACCGAGAAGCCCGAAATCATTGCGGCAATTTTTCCGAACGAGCCGGGTTTTGTTGAAACTCTGAACGCTTCACTCATACCAAGACCCGAGCTGAAAACAAGGTTCTGAACAAACACCGTATAGAATGCGGTGAGGAACAAATCGGTAATAATTTTCATCATTGCTGTTTATCCCCCGTTTCTTCGGTGTCTATGCCGAGAGTTCTGAGAAGCTCGTCAATCTCTTCAACCGTAAGCATCTTTTCCTGTTCGGTTTTTTCAATCTGAACTTCGGCTTCTTTCAGAATATCGGGAACATCAATTCCGACTTCTTCAATTTCTTCGGGTTCAGGCTGTACTTCTTCGGGGAGTTCAGGCTCTGCTTCGGGCTGAACTTCGGGCTCTGCCATTTCTTCGGAATATCGCTTTGACACAAATGATTTCAGTGCCGCCGCCATAAAGCCGAGAATAACAAGGCAGCCGAACGGAAGAAGCATACCCTTGAGCGAAACGGGAAGATTGAGTGCAACTCCGCCGATGGTTGACGAACCAAGAATTTCTCTGACCGCACCGACGAAAACAAAAACAAGAGATGCACCCAGACCAACCGCCGCCGCATCATAGAGTGCAAGTTTCACCGTGTTTTTTACGGCAAACTGTTCACAATGAACCGCAACAACGGAATTAATCGCAATAAGCGGAATATATATTTTCATACTGAGGTTCAGATTAATGAGCGTTTTTGTTTCAATAAACCAAAGAACAGGGCAAATCAATGCAAGTCCGATGATAAGATAAAGAGGCATTCTTACCCATCTCGGAATTTTTTTCATAAGAGCACTTGCAAGAAAACATACTGCAACAAGTTCCGCAAACGCAACAACAGAAAGCATTACCGCATTTTTCAGCGAGGTTGATGCGGCAACAACGGGGCATAAGCCCGCAAGCTGAACAAGAACGGGGTTAAATATAACCGAACCTTTTCTGAAAACATCGCCGAAGGAAAGTTTACTGCTCATTCAACCGCCTCCTCTCTGCCTGAAGAAGCCTTCTTTTTCTTTGAAGGGAGCCTTCTTACAGCTGAGTCGATAAGCGGCGAAAAACCGTTTGCAAGCAGTATTGCAAAACATACGCACTCTTCATAAGTGCCCACTCTTCGCATAAGCATACAAAGGAATCCGCAGACCGCACCGTAAAAAATTCTTGTTGCATATCTTTTGGGCTGCGTTGAGTAATCGGTAAGAAGAAATACCGCACCGAAAAGAAGCGAGCCCGCAGAAAGCTCCATAATAACGCTTGTTATTGCCGATGCGTTGACTCTGGGGAATATCGCCGACCATAAAATGCAGAAGCCGATAAAACCTATCGGTGCAAGAAGTGCACCTTTTCTGCGGATAAGAAGAACTATTCCGCAGGCAATCATAAGCAGTCCGCAACCCGTACCCATAGGGCCCGCAACGTTACCGCTTACAATATCAAAAATATTAACTGCATTCAGGTGAATGGCATTGCCCTTGATAAGCAACGCACCGATTGAACCCGAACCGAGCATTTTATCGGCAGAATTATAAGCATAGTCAAAAATCTGCTCTTTGAAGCATACACTTGCAAAGGCAAAGCCCGCCGCCGCAGGCACAAACGGTGCCCTGAGCGAGCCGCCGAAGGGAACTTTTGCAACCGCAACGGCAAAAGCAGCCGCAAATGCGGGCACATATAAAGGCACGCCTGCGGGCATCATAACCGCAATTGCGGCACCTATGAAAATATTGCTTAAATCCTTGAGCAAGAATTTTCTTCTGAGGAACAAACAGAATATAACATCGGTTATCAGTGCACTGAGCACGGCAACCGCAATAACCCCGAGTGCACGCACGCCGTAATAAACAGGCGAAAGAATGCACGGTGCCGCAAGCATCACGAGATAGTCCCCGTAAAGCCCCGAAACCTTCGGCGTATTCTGTTTGATTTCTTTATTTGACAAGGTTTTCACCTCTGAATTTCCATTATTTATTTATTGCATAACCGCCCCGTTAAGCATAGAATATTACATAAGAAACTCTACTGCAGGAGGAACAGTATGAAAATCAATTCAACCGCAGATGACAGAATCACCGTTGACCTGACAAAACAGGATATGCTTGAGCTTGACATTACATACGAAGATATGGATTATTCCACAATAGAAACAAGGCGGGTTATATGGACTCTTCTTGACGAGGCTGAAAAGGTGCTCGGCAAAGAGCTTGACCCTACCCGAAGAATGATAATCGAAGCCATTCCCAAAAGTGAGGGCGGATGTATTCTTAACTTCACCATTCTTGATTCAAAGAAAAGATATACGGCACAAAAACAGTTTCTGAAAAAACAAAGCGAATGTTTTATTTGCGAATTCAAAAATGCTGATACGCTTTTTCTTGCCGCAGGCGGCTGCAAAGACGATATTCAGAGCAGTCTTTACGAAAAAGACGGAAAATACAGGCTTGTGATAAACGGTATTCCCGATTCACGGGATATAAAGCTGTATTTTTCTGAATTTTCTCATATTTTCAATGCCGATAAACTTATCTGCGAGTACACAAAAGAGCATTGGAAAAACCTGATTGAAGAAAACGCAATCTCGGTTCTTTCAGAAAAATTTCAATGAAAAATTAAAAGTGAAGAGTGAAAAGTTTCGGATAGGCTCCGCCTATGACCGAATGTATTTTGGGTGTGGGCTTTGCCCACCCTTAACTGTTCACTTTTCATTATTCACTATTCACCGTAAAGTCAATGCAGGAGATCTTAATTACGCATTGATATAAGCCTTCTCCGCAAGCTCACGCAAATCCGAAATTGCCTTTGCCGCATCTTCCGCACCGAAAACGGCACTGCCCGCAACAAAAACATTTGCACCCGCCGATGCCGCAGTTTCAACGGTTTTTTCGTTGATACCGCCGTCAACCTGAATATCAGTATCAAGACCTCTGCGTTCAATCTCCGCACGCAGGGTCTTTATTTTATCCATCGTTTCGGGCATAAACGACTGACCGCCGAAGCCGGGCTCAACCGTCATCACAAGCACCATTGAGAGCTTATCGAGAAGCGGAAAAACTTCTTCTGCGGGGGTTTTGGGTTTTATGCTCACACCCGCTTTGCATCCGCATTCAAGAATTTTATCAACGGTTGCCTGAGCAGGCGATGAGCTTTCAATATGAAAAGTTATGATATCCGCACCCGCTTTTTTGAAATCTTCAATATAATCAAGCGGTGTATCAATCATAAGATGCACGTCAAAAATTAGGTTTGTTCTGGGTCTGATGCTCTTTATAACAGGTGCACCGAAGGTGATATTGGGCACAAATCTGCCATCCATAACATCAAGGTGAAGGTAATCCGCACCGCAAACTTCCATTCTTTTGCTCTCGTCACCGAGGGCGGAAAAATCGCTTGCGAGCACAGACGGAGAAATTTTAATCATCAAACACTCCTCCTTATAATTGTATCAGCTTATTATATCAGTTTTATATAACAAGGTCAATATAGAAAAAAATAAGTTTACATATTATTAAATAAAAGAACGGGCAACCGCAGTTACCCGTTCGGATTATATGAATTTTGTTATTTCAACTATAATTCTGCCCTTTTTTGATACCGAAGAGCAGTCGTTTACGATTATTCTGCCTTTTCTGCGGAATACGATTTTATCGCCCTGCGAAACTTTTTTATCAGGCTTTCCGCACTCGATATCGTTAACAAAAACAACACCGCTTTCAATAGCCGAAACCGCATCGTTTCTTGACACTCTGAACGCATTTTTTATAACGCTGTCGAGCCTCATTGAAGATACGGTAAAACTGTCGGGCACACCCGTTGCTTTTGCACCGTTTTCAACCTGAGAAACAGGGATTATTTCTGCCCTGAGAGTGCCTCTGCCTGCCTTGTTCATATTCTCGGCAATGAAGGGTGCGATTTTGGATAAAACAACCATTTTACAGCCGTTTTCATCAACCGCAATATCGCCCGTTGTTTCACGGCGGATCCCAAGCCCCATAAGGGCTCCGAGGTAGTCACGGTGGCTGAGAGCGGGCGAAAATTTATCCTTTTCGAGCCTTATCAAAGAGAGCGGATTATCCTGCGGATTTTCGCTGAAATATGCCCTCAATTCATCGCTGTTTTCAGACTCAATATACTCGGGCAAAAACACCGCAACGCTACGCTCCGCATCCTCAAAAATGCCGTAAAAAATCATCTTCACATCGGGGTATTGAAGCCTCATTTCCGCCGCAACGGAACGCTCGTGCATATCAAGAAAATCGCTGTTTGTTATCATCGAATTTTCACTGCACAGGCGTGCTTTATCTTCGATTTTATCAATTAAAATCTTATCTTCCCGTGTCATATATTTTCTTTCCAGAAGGCTTCGATTTCAGCTTTTTTTGCAGCAACCGAGCCCTGAATCATCTCGGGTTTTCCGCCGCCTCTTGCACCTAAAACAGCGTTCATTTTTTTGCCGATTTCTCTCACATCGGCACTTCTGCTTGTAACGGCATACTTGTAGCCGTTTTCGTCATCGCCCGAGAAAACTGCCGCAATATCAACGTTTTCGGCAAGCATATCGCTGAAAATTCTTGCATCGTCGGAGCTTGAGCCGTCATCAAAAACGCAACATTCCCTGCCCGAATAAGAGGCTGTTTTATATGCAAAAATCTCTTTTTTGAGGTTGTTATACCTTGTTCTTTCTTCGTGAAGCTGAGCCATAACCCTCTCAACTGCAGGCACGATTTCATCCGCTTTTGCCTTGAGAAGATTTGAAATTTCAAGCACACTCTTATTTTTTTCACGGTAATCGTCAAGAGCTTTTCTGCCAATCTGCAGAGTAACTCTCACGCCCTTTTTATAGTTCATCGAAGAGATGACTTTTATCACTCCGACCTCACCCGTAAATGCAACGTGAGTGCCGCAGCAGGCACACAAATCAACACCGTCAATGCTTATCAGACGCACCTGACCTTTGATCTCTTTTTTGCTTCTGTAATCATAATTTCCAAGCTCGTCATCGGCGGGATAAATTGCTTTTACGGGCAGATTTTTATAAACCGCTTCGTTGGCGATTTTCTCCGCTTCTTCAAGCTGTGCAGGGGTCACAACATCGCTTAAATCAACGGTTATGCTGCTTTCACCCATATGGAATCCCACGTTGTCAACACCGCACATTCCGTGCACCGCACCGAGGAAAATATGCTCACCCGTATGCTGCTGCATAAGAGCAAATCTTTTTTCAAAATCAAGGCTGCATTCAACCTCACCGCTGACTTCCGCTGTGCAGATATGCACAACATCTTCGCCGCTTTCAACGGTATCAATAACCTCAACTCCGCCTATAAATCCCGTGTCGCCCGGCTGACCGCCGCCTTCGGGGAAAAATGCGGTTTTATCAAGAATAACCTCGTATCCCCTGTCACCCTTGACGCAGGATACAACGTTTGCGGTAAAATCCTTTATATACTGATTTTCGTAGTAAAGCTTCTGTGTCATATTTCCAATCCTTTATGATTTGTATTCAAAAGTCTGCTCATTCTGAAGCACTTCAAGATACTTGCGGCATTCTTCCTTTGCCTTTTCAAGGTCAAGGTCAAGATAATTACCGCATTCCTTCTTTGTGTTGCCGAAAACTTCGCCGTCATAGGCAATGATATCGGCAAGGATTTTCTTTGTTACTTCAAGAATTTTTTCATTATCCGCATTGCGTACAAGCAGATAAAATCCCGTTCTGCAACCCATAGGGCCAAAATAGATAACGTCGTCTTTTATCTCTGAATTTCTCACAAAAGTTGCAAACATATGCTCAACGGTATGTGCCGTTGTTGTATCCATAAAACTGCCTGCATTGGGCACTCTTGTTCTCATATCATAGGTTGTGATATCGCCGTCAATTCTTGAAACATAAATACCCTCGGTAAGAAGGTCGTGGTCAACGGTAAAGCTTGTTATTTTGTTCATATTTTTCTTTCCTTTCTGCGTTTTATCAACGCAATCACAAATGAATATAACGGTAAAATATATAAGTAGCAGGCGAGAAGAATCGAGGCTTCGGGTGCACCCGACGAAGTGAGAGGCACTGCCGCCGCAATCGACCAGGGCACAAGCGGAGAAATGACAACCGCCGTGTTTTCAAGATTCATTGCCGCCTTTTCTTTATCTTTTTCCATTCCGTCGCAAAGCTGATGAGTGAGAATAATCGCCAATGTCTGGTTGCACGATATAAGCGAAGTCAGGGCTGTTGTTATCATTGTTGCGCCAAACGGTGTTATTTTTTTGCCGAGTACGGAGATTTTTTCTTTCATCGAATCAAGCAGACCCGTTTTTGCAAATATGCCCGAATATGCCGATGAAATGCAGACTATTGCCGTTGCGTTGAGCATTGAAACAAGTCCGCCGCCGCTCATCATTGTGCTGAGCTGTTCGGTTTTTGGCTCATAGCCGAGAATGAGCGTTTTAAGAGTCTGAGCAAAGCCGATATCCTGAACGAAAATTCCGATTACGGAAGCGGAAACAAGGCTCGCAAGCAGAACATATTTTGTTTTGACCCTGAAAAGCGAAAGTGCAAGAATCACTACTGCGGGAATCACCGTAACGGGGTTGAGGTTGAACTCTGCCGAAAACATTGCTTTAAGGTCGGGCACGTCACCCGAAACACCGCTTGTGAAACCGAGCACAAGATAAATAACGCACGCAATCGCAGTGGGTATTGCCGCCGTCTTGAACATATTCTTTATGTTGGTGAAAATATCGGTTTTTGTAAGCTCCGAAACAAGCAGAGCACTCGTTGAAACGGGCGAACATCTGTCACCCCAGAGTGCGCCCGAAAGCATTGCACCGCCAACGATAACGGGGTTCATCCCCATTGATTTTGCCATCGTCATACAGATAACGCCCATCGTTGCCGAAGTGCCGAAGGATGTACCCATCAGGAACGAAACAAGTGCGTTGAGAATAAAGGTCATCAGCACAAAAATCTGCGGACTTATAAGCCCCGAAGCGGAGCTGATGATGAATCCGATAGTGCCCGATTCACGCCACGAAGCGGTCAGCAAACCGATAAGCAAAAAGTTGATGAGAATGTTTTTTGAGGTTTTGATTCCGTCAAAAATCATTCTGAATATTGACTTGAAACTGTGTTTTTTTATCTTTGCATATGCACTGAAAACCACAAGCCCCACACCGAGTGCGTAAAGCACGGATAAATCAAACACAACGCACACAAGCAATGCAAGGCAAAACAGCGACAAAGTTATAATTTCCATAAAATCATCTTTTTCATAAAAAATCGGTGCGAAATAAATTCACACCGATTAATTATATATCATATTATTGCTTTTTTCAAGAGCGATGTTACCAATCGAGAGATACATAGTACGGTCCGCCTTCTCTTCGTATATGACCGCAAGTGCTTGAAGCGATATATCTCACCTTATGCTCCTTGTCATTGTATGCACATATCAGAAAATCATAAAATGTTCTGTAATTTTCACTGCCGTTGGAATGCCAGTTTTCTATTTCAAATTCGTTTTTGGATTTTTCATAAAAAAGTTCATCCTCACAGAGTTTTTCGGGTTCTTCGCCATAACCGAGTATGTAATCAAATTCAACCTTACCATAGCCTTCATAATACACCAGAGTCCAGTCGCCTTTTTTGACAACGTTGTATCCGCTGTTTTCCGCTGCCATTTCCGCAAGAACATCAAGTTTATATTTGGTCTTATCCATATGTTCAATCTCAATAAGCCTGTTTTCAAGAATAAAATTTTCCTCTAAATCTTTCTTGAAAATTTCATATTCAACATCGGATAAAACCCATTCCGCACAGATATCATAAGTGCCGTAAGCACCGTCCCAACAAGGCAGATACTCATAGAAATATTTTATTGAATCGGGATATTCATCCTTTGCACTGTCGGGGATTTTTCTGGGAAAAACTCTGTACATATTTCCGAAATCGTTATATGTTTCGTCACTCCACACCAAGGAATCATCAAGTATCAGATAATCATCGGGGTCTGTAGTCTGAGAGTAAAACGGAGTTATTGTGCAAAAAGCAAAAATCATTGTAATCAAGAACATAACAACCGTTCCCACAGTGGAAATCAAGTTCATTATCACCGATGCACATTTGATTTTTCTGCTGAACCTT
>JAXJVE010000300.1:0-1922 GCA_036308705.1 Acutalibacteraceae bacterium | reverse complement strand
GTATTATGACTGTAAAAACAGAGATTGCCGAAATGACGGGCAGCGAAACCAACATTTATTTTGAAATCGACGGCAAAAGATGTATTGCACGCATAAAATCCGAAGAAAAAATCTGCAGCGGCGATTGCGTAAAGCTTGCATTCAAAAACACATCGGCATATTTTTTTGATAAAGAAACCAAAATTGCAATAGGATAAAAAATCTCCCTGTCAACACATGACAGGGAGATAATTTTTTATTAAAGTTCAAATTTTTTGTAAAGCCACTTTATGCTCAGGTCAAACCAACACTGCAGATGTGCACAGTATTCTTCTTCAGATTTTGAATAAACCGTCCAATCTGCAAGAGAATAGCCGTGATATCCCTTTTCAAAAATGTGGATTTCAAAGGGTATGCCTGCTTTTTCAAGTGCGGTTGCATACGCAAGCGAATTTTTTATGGGCACACAGGTATCTTCTCTTGATGCGGTGATGAATGTTGCGGGGGTGTTTTCATCAACCTTTTCATCGAGCGAAGGTACGGGGAATGCAAGAATATCGCTGATTGATTCAAGAATACAGGGATAAACCAGAATACTCGCATTCGGGCGGATGTTACCCATTGTTGCAAGTGCGGCACAAAGATGACCGCCTGCAGAAAATCCGATTGAAGCGATTTTTTCTTTGTTTACTCCCCATTCTTCGGCATTGGCGTGGATAATCTCCATTGCTTCGTTAACATCGGCAAGCGGCATTTCAAAACATTTACCCTCGCCAACCGAATAGCGGAGCACAAATGCCGCAAAACCTTTTGAAGCATAAGCAAGAGCAATCGGCTCGGCTTCTCTGTCTGAGCACATATGATATCCGCCGCCTGGTATAACAAGAATAGCGGGTTTTATTGCCATTCTGGGCATTTCTCTTGAAGCATCGGGAAGATAAACGGTCAGAGTTGCACCGTCATTCCTGAGTTTAAGTTCAAATGTTTTCATTTGTTTACCTCAATTAATATGAGATTTTAAGAGTCTTGATTTCAAAGGGCTTGAATGAAAGTTCGTTTGCGGTAAGCTCGCCCTGAACTTCTTCAAGCATATTGGTGATTTCAACCTTCTTTGCACCCGCAAAGAACTCAACGGGGCAACAGGTGTAAGTACCTTCTGCTTCGTAAAGGCGGGCAATGAATGCCTTCTCACCGTCTTCGCAAGGTTTGATAACCTCAACAATAACATTCTCTGCCTTGGGAAGAACAAAAGCAGTTGCTTCAAATTCACCCTTACCTGCAACAACGGGAATATTCATCTCGTAAGCGGGCTTGATAACAGTTTCTGCCGAGAAACCGCCGATATGGGGAAGGAATGAGTAAACAGTTCTGTGAAGGCCTCTGTCACCGTTGAAGTCGGGTCTTGTACCGCCCTTGTGAAGTGAAAGACGCATATTGCCGCCCTCAACGCTGATAGCATACTTGCTGTCGTTGAGAATTGCAACACCGCAGCGTGTTTCTGAAAGATCTGTATACTTATGATTAACAACTTCAAACTTTGCTTTTTCGATTGAGTTGTTGCGTGTTGTGGGTCTGAGCACGTTACCGTACTGGATTTCAAAGCGTGCAAAATCGCTGTGAATTGAAGTATCGAATGCAGCTTTGAGGAAACGGTGGTTATCCTGCCAATCCATAAGAGTATCGAAGCGGATTTCAGCTGTATCTGCAAAATAAATTGCATCCTGAGTTACGGTTGATTTCTTTGAGATTGCATACTTGCTTCTGATAACAACCGCAGCAGCACCCTGAGAAACAACCTCTCTGCTGAGAAGAACGGAATTATCCGCAAACTTACATTCAAGGTCAGCATCAACATCCCAGTTATCCCAATGTGCGGGAAGGTCTTCTGCCATAAGAAGAGTATTGAATGCATATTCGCCGCCGCAGAGTTCTCTGTTCATTCT
>JAXJVE010000299.1:0-4104 GCA_036308705.1 Acutalibacteraceae bacterium | reverse complement strand
TCAAGAGCGAAAAAACCAATCTAAACATTATCATTGAGCAGACCATTGAAGAATTTGCACTCAAGCTTGAACAAAGCCTTCTTATTCCGAGAGTTGAACTGCCTGAAAAAGAGATTTTTATTTTCGGCGACGGCGAATGGCTCTGGCGTATATTTGCAAACCTTTTCAATAACGCCTGCAAGTATTCCGCACCCGAAACAGACCTTGAAATTTCACTCGAAGAAATAAACGGAAAAGCGCATATACGCATTTCAAACATTTCAAAAAATATTCTCAATATTGAAGGCGACGAGATTTTTGAAAACTTTGTAAGAGGCGATAATTCAAGGCATACCGAGGGCAACGGTCTTGGTCTTTCAATCGCAAAAAGCCTTGCCGAGCTTCAGAACGGCAATCTTGATATTTCGGTTAAAGAAAATAAGTTTACTGCAATAATGACTTTTGATGTTGCAGAATAAACGGAGAAATAAAAATGAAAAAAAGAATAATTGCAGTTTCACTTGCGGTGCTGACTATATCGGGTCTTTTTGCGTGCAGCAACAAAAAACCCGTAATTCAGCCCGAAACCGCTGCTTCAACAACGGTTTCTGAATCTTCAACTGCCGCAACAACGGTGAAACAAACCTCAACAACAGTTGTTACAACTACTCAGGTGCAGACGGAAGCCGTAACAACAACTCTGCCTGTCACAACAACCGTGCCTGTCACAACACGGGTAACAACAACCGTACCGAGATTTGATGAAAACAAGCCCGAAGGCTACTATGAAATCATAGAAAAAACCTTCAGGCAGAATCTTAAATACGGTGTCTACCGCAGACGCAGAGAAAAAAATTATTTTGAAACTCTGACCGACGGTAAGCAGTTTCTTGTAAAACAGGATTATGACGAATATTATATCCGAATCAATTACAGGGCGGATTTTGAAGACCTTCTGCCCTCAGCAAAAGAAAATATGGAATTTTATTCCGATATGATAAATGCCGAGCTTGGAATTATCAATTCAATGCGAGCCGCAAAGGGAATTGCACCGCTGAAACTGAGCGATAATCTTACGGAGATTGCCTGTGCAAGGGCGGAGGAAATCGCTTGGTCGGGCGAACATTCCCACACAAGGCCAAACGGCAGTCGCTTCACCACAATTCTTAAAGAAGCGGGCATAACCAAGGGGCTTGCTGGCGAAAATATCGGCTGGGGCTACGATACGGTTGACGCTGTTTGCACCGCGTGGAAAGAATCCCAATCGCATTATGAAAACATAATGAACCCCGATTTTTCAAAAATCGGCATCGGCATAGCCGCCGACCCCGACCCCACCAGAAAACTCTGCTGGACTCAGATATTTATGTAACAAAAAACACCGCTTCGGCGGTGTTTTTTTAAAATTGATTATTCCTCGCTCCACCATTCGCTTTGCCAGATGCGTTCGGTGAGGGACTCGGCAATATTATTGATTAATTCAAAATTCATCGCCTCAATGTAGCATTTTTCAAGGTCATCGTGAATATCCTTTGCCATTTTCATTGAACAGACCGCTTCATTCATCAGCTCGTTTGCCGCTTTTTTAACAAACGAAAGCCGTGCTTTATGAGATGTTATTTCTGATAACGAATAAAAACGCCTGAGGCTGACGGTTTTAGTTGCCGTAATATCAATATCGCATAATTTATCCGCCGTAAAAAATCCGAGAGAAAGCTCTTTGATAATTATATGGCGGATTGCTTTTTCACGGTTGATACACGGGCTTGAAATAACCGAAAATCCGTTTGCGAGAGCATACGAACGAAGCTCGCTTATCAGCTTTGATGCAGCTACTCCGAAGTCATCTTCAAAAACAATTTTTTCATCGCAGAGCATCTCGGCGGTATCTTTGAGAAAATAATAGCCTTTTGGAGTTATCGCATCAAAAAGACGGATTTTTTCAATGCCTATTTTACCTTTCGGCTTTTTGAAATATCGGCTCGAAACCCTTGATGCATAACGCATCAGCCTGTTTTCGTCAAGGCAGTCAAGGCAGATTCGCTCACCGTCCGAAAAAATAGAAAATGCGGAGTCGATAAACCTTCTTCCCCTGTCGTGGCATGCTCTGTTTTTATCGGTAAGGGCAATAATTTCGTCTTTTTTTGAAAGCAGTTTTTCTTTATCCCAGCAGTTGCCGAGGTTGATAATTTCACCCGTTACGCCCGGATATTCGGGGTCAAGAGTATGGGGAGCTGTTCCGTCACAAACGCTCACTCTCAGCGACGGAAAAATAACTCCGTCAAGGGAATTCGGGTCTGATGAGCAAAAAATTCTTTCGCAATTTATATCTTTTTTTTCCATTTCTGCGGCAATTTTTTTCATCAGCGAGGATTTGCCCGTACCGGGCCCGCCCTTTAATATATAAGTATATTGTCCTTCTATTTTCGGTGTAAGCTGTGAAAAACAGCTGAAAAATCCGTTTTTGGAGCCTGTGCCGAGAAAATATGCTTCGTTCATAGTCTGCCTCCGATAGATTTATTACTATTAATTTATTCAAAATAAAGAAATATGTGAAAAAAACCGTTAAAACAGCCCTGTTTTTTTGAAAATAACGCATTTTAACAAAAATTACTCTTGATATTATTATAAATATATTATATAATATATCGGTAAATGATTAATGGCAGAAGAGCTTTCTTTTGGTCATGTGGCGTGTGGGTCCTGTGCGACAGGGCACTGTGAACCATGTCAGGCGGGTGAACCGAGCAGCATTAAGCGGACAGTCTTGTGCGCCACAGTCTGCCTACCGCCATATGACCAAGAAAAAGCTCTTTAATTTTTGGATAAGGGGTGAAAGAATAATGTATCAGGCACTTTACCGCAAATGGAGACCGAAGAGTTTCAGCGATGTTTACGGTCAGCCTCATGTTACAAGAACTCTGCAGAGCCAGCTCGAAAGCGGCAGAATTTCTCACGCTTATCTTTTCACGGGTTCAAGAGGTACGGGTAAAACAACCTGTGCAAAAATTCTTTCAAAGGCGGTCAACTGTCTTAATCCCGTTGACGGCAACCCCTGTAATGAATGTGAAATCTGCAGAGGAATAGAAAACGGTTCAATCCTCGATGTTATTGAAATCGACGCCGCAAGCAACAACGGTGTTGACAATATAAGAGATCTGCGTGAAGAGGCTAATTTTACGCCCGCAAACGCAAAGTTCAGAGTTTATATCATCGACGAGGTGCATATGCTCTCAATCGGTGCGTTCAACGCATTGCTCAAAACTCTTGAAGAGCCGCCCTCACACGTTATTTTTATCCTTGCAACAACAGAAATACATAAGCTGCCTTCAACAATTCTTTCAAGATGCCAGCGTTTTGACTTCAAGCGTATCGCACCCGAAGATATAACCGCAAGGCTGATGTATGTTGCCGAAAACGAAAATGTGAATCTCACCTCAAATGCCGCAAACCTTATTGCAAGAATTGCAGACGGCGGTATGCGAGATGCACTTTCGCTTCTTGACCGCTGCTTTGCAATGGGTACCGATATTGATGAAGAAACAGTAAGCGATGCCGCAGGTATTGCGGGCACTATTCATCTTTTCTCATTCTCGGAATTTGTTGCAAAAGGCGATTTTACAAGCTCGCTCAAACTTGTTTCAAAGCTTCACAGCGAATCGTGTGATATCGACAGCCTTTGCACCGAGCTGACTCTTCACTTCCGCAATCTTATGGTTGCAAAAACCGTCAATGACTGCGAAGGTCTGATTGTCTGCTCAAAAGATGAACTTTTAAAGATAAAAGAAAGAGCATCCGAGCTTAAACTTTCAAAAATACTTTCCTGCATTGAAATTCTTGAGCAGACTGCAAAGAATATCAAAAATGCGGCAAACAAAAAAATTCAGCTTGAGGCGGCAGTTATAAAAATGTGTGCTCCCTCAGCATCGTCGGGCGAAGGTATTTCTGCCGACCTTGAAGAAAGAATATCTGCAATCGAAGAAAAACTCGCAGCTCTTTCAAACGGAAAACCCGTTGTTTCAGCTCCCGCACCTCAGCCTGCTCCAAAACCTGCTCCAATGCCTGAACCTGAAGCAAAACCCGAGCCTGTTTCAGCTCCCGAGCCGAAGGCAGAGCCTGAGGAAG
>JAXJVE010000298.1:0-8748 GCA_036308705.1 Acutalibacteraceae bacterium | reverse complement strand
TCTCTTGAGCTCACCGCAGTTTGAGCACTTCTCGAGCTGAGGAGCATTCATCTTCCATACGTTTGAGCGTCTCTTATCTCTTCTTGCCTTTGAAACTCTTCTCTTGGGTACTGCCATGCCTTAAGCACCTCCTTAATTTTGTGCTTTATTAAACCGTGAGGTTTTTTGTTTTTTAATTATCCAGAAGCTGCTGAAGTGCCGCCAATCTGGGGTCAACATCCTTTTTGCAGCTGCATGAATCTGTGTTGAGATCTTTACCGCATTTATAACACATTCCCTTGCAGTCCTCTTTGCAGAGAAACTTTGCGGGGAGATCAAGGAAGATATCCTCGGTTATAAGCGGGTCAAGATCGAAACGAAGCTCATTGACGAGCAAAAGCTCATCGTTTGATTCGTCATTAAGATGTGTTACGAGGGTGTGAAAAATTTCAACTTCAAGCGGAAGGCTGATTTCTTTTGCACAACGGTCACAGTTCATTTCAAGAACGAACTCTGCTTTTGCACGCAACTCTACTATATCGGTATAGTTACCTGCACTGCCGCTTACCTTCACGGGAGTTGTGAAAGGTTTTACGCCGCTTAAATCCTGACCCGAAAGATCAAGCTCATAGCTGAACTCACGAATCATACCCTCATTATTAAAAATAGGCTCTAAATCCAATATCATAAATTTTCACCTAAAATCACGCACAAAATATTATATAGGTTAAAGCATGATTTGTCAACTAAATTTTTGATTTAAATTCAGATTTTTTCGCAGAATGTAAAAATCTTTTCGGGGAGATCGGATTCATCACATGAAATTGTGAAGATAATATCCTGATTTGAGAGCTTGCTGAGTTCTGCAACCTTCTCAAGGAAGTCTGCAAGAGCAGCATAATCTCTGCCACCGATTTTGAGAGTAGCATCTACAAGAATATCTGTTATGTCGTGGTCGCCTGCAATAACACCGCAAAGGAAACCGTAGAATGCATCGTAACCTGTTACTTTATAATAATCAGTTTCGATAAGTCTTGCTCTGTAGTTAACGTCGTAAGTGAGAAGTCTTTCTTTTTCAATGCATACAACATTGCCGTTTGACTTTTCAACTGCACCGTTTACGAGATCGATGAGTCTCTTTGTTTTGCCTGAGCCTTTGTTACCGATAATAAGTTTTACCATTTTGAAGTCCTCCTGTGAGTTTATTTGAGTCTTGCTTCAAGTTCGTCTCTCTGAGCCTCGTAACCGGGCTTGCCGAGAAGAGCGAACATATTTTTCTTATAACTTTCAACGCCGGGCTGGTCAAAGGGATTAACCCCGAGAATATAGCCCGAAATTCCGCAGGCCTTTTCGAAGAAATAAATCATCTGACCGAGATGATATTCATCCTGCTTATCAATCTCGATAAGGATATTGGGAACATCGCCGTCTGCATGAGCAAGAACGGTGCCTGCAAAAGCCTTGCTGTTAACATAATGAACGGTTTTGCCTGCAACAAAATTAAGGCCGTCGCCGTTAACATCGTCAAAATCAATTTCAACATCCGTTTTGGGCTCGTTAACCCACATTACGGTTTCAAACAGCTTGCGTTCGCCTTCCTGAATATACTGACCGAGCGAATGAAGGTCTGTTGAGAAAATAGCGGATGTGGGATAAATACCCTTGCCGTCTTTTCCCTCGCTCTCACCGTAAAGCTGCTTGAACCATTCGCACCAGAGGGTCATTGAAGGCTCATAAGCTGCCATCATTTCAACTGATTTGCCGTTTCTGTAAAGGATATTTCTGATTGCTGCGTATTTATAGCAATCGTTTGCGAAAATATCATCTTTTGAATAAGCATCTCTTGCATCTGCCGCACCCTGCATAAGAGCATCAATATCAATGCCCGCAACAGCGATGGGAAGAAGACCTACTGCGGTTAAAACAGAGTATCTGCCGCCGACATCATCGGGAACAACAAAGGTTTTGTAGCCTTCGCTGTCTGCAAGTGCCTTGAGAGCACCTCTCGACTTATCGGTTGTAACATATATTCTCTTTGCAGCTTCTTCCTTGCCGTATTTTTCTTCAGCAAGTTTTTTGAAGATTCTGAAAGCGATTGCAGTTTCGGTTGTTGTGCCTGACTTTGAAATAACGTTTATCGAAAAGTCTTTACCGTCAATAAGCTGCTTGAGTTCCGCAACAGAAGCAGAACTGATGGTGTTACCGCCGAAATAAATATCGGGAGTATCCTTTTTGATAAGGTTATAGTTGTTTGATTTGATGAATTCGATTGCTGCTCTTGCACCGAGGTATGAACCGCCGATGCCGAGAACGATGAGTGCTTCTGAATCTTTTTTGATTTTCTCCGCACACTCTTTGATCTGAGCGAATTCTTCTTTATCATAATTTACGGGAAGGTCAATCCAGCCGAGAAAATCGTTGCCGAGACCTGTACCTTCGTGAAGCATTGCGTGAGCTTTTGAAACTTCAGACTGCATTGCTTCGAGCTTTTCTTTGCAAGCATAATCGCCTGCGTATTTGAGATTGAGTTTTAATGCCATCTCTCTTATTGCACCCCACTATAAAATTGCTGTTGGATATTTAATATATTTTACCCTATTCCGCCTCTTATTGCAACAGAAAAAAGCAAATTTTATAAGAAAATCTTTCAAAAGGGTACAATATTTCATATTTATTATGTTGTTGATATTATTTTATCATATTTTCTGCACTTTGTAAACAAAATTTTATGATACAATTGCTTTGAGAATACGCCTGAAAACAATCATAAAAGTGAGCCCGTCTACTCTGTGCGGAGCGGTCAGATTGTATTCGCCGAGCAACTCATCACCAAGCCTGAATGTAACTGTGCCGAGCACCTGACCCTTTTCAACAGGTGCGGCAACATCAACGGCAAGGTCGATAGTCTGAGTTATTTCACCCTCCCTGCCCTTCTCTATAAGAACAGACTCCGTAAGCGGTATTTCAGGTTTTATTTTTTCTTCAACACCGTTTATCACACCTACTTCAGGTATGAGTGTGCCGTCAATAGCGGGAGTTACTGTTGTGTAGTTTGCAAAGCCCCAGTTAAGCATGGATTTTGCGGTTTCAAATCGGTCTGAACTGTTCTCACTCCCCATAACAACCGCCACAAGATGAGTTCCTTCTCTTTCGGCACTTGCCGATACACAGCACCCCGCTTTTGAAGTTGTGCCTGTTTTAAGACCTGTTGTTCCTTCATAAAAACGAACAAGTTTATTGGTGTTCACAAGCTCTGTCTGACCGTTACGAAGTGAATCCATCCATATTGTTGTATAATCTGTTATTTTTTTATGCTTGAGAAGTTCGCACGACATAACACCAACATCGTATGCGGTTGTGAGATGATTTTCGGTTGTATCGTCAAGACCTGTGCAATTTTCAAAATTCGTATTTTTCATTCCAAGTTCCTTTGCTCTTTCATTCATCATCTTCACAAACGCCTCATCGCTGCCCGCAATATATTCTCCGAGTGCGGTACAGGCATCGTTTGCACTGTAAACGGCAGTTGCTTTGAGAAGTTCGTCAACAGTCATCTGCTCACCCTCTTTGAGCCATATCTGTGAACCTCCCTTTGATGCCGCAGTGCCTGAAACGGTAACAACATCGTCAAGCGATATTTTACCGCCGTCAATCGCTTCCATAACAAGTAAAAGAGGCATAACTTTTGTTACGGATGCGGGATAAAGACGTTCGTTTTCATTATACTGCATAAGCACTCTGCCTGTTGATACCTCCATAAGCACCGCCGCTTTTGCTTTTATTTCAACAGGCGGATGACCTTCGGCGGCAAAGGAATAAGCTCCGCAAGATATAATGATTACTGCCGTCAGAATAAAAGAAACTGCGGATTTCAACATTTTTTTCATATCAATCTCTCCTCTCTGCACAATATATGAAATTAATATCATTGATTATCACCCGAATATCTGCTATAATATTATTTTGGGTGATAAAATGAAAGCTGCATTCCATACTCTCGGCTGCAAAGTTAATCAATATGAATCACAGGCAATGGCTCAGAGCCTTGAAAAACAAGGATTTATTATTGTTGACTCAAACGAAAACGCCGATGTATATATTATTAACTCCTGCACCGTTACTGCCGAAAGTGACAGAAAAACACGTCAGACGGTGCGTAAATTCAAAAAACTGCACCCCGAAAGTATTGTTGTGCTTACGGGATGTATGACTCAGGCATTCCCCGAATACGGTGAAAAGCTCAGCGAGGCTGATATAGTTATCGGCAACAAAAGTAACCGTTTTCTCGGCGATTATATAAATCAATATATAAACGGAAGCGGCAGAATTTTTGCCGTTGACCTTCATAAAACAGGCGATGCTTTCACGGGCGATACCATAAGCACATTCCGTGAAAGAACAAGGGCAAATGTTAAAATCGAAGACGGATGCAACCGCTTTTGTTCATACTGCATTATTCCGTATGCAAGAGGACGAGTTCGTTCAAAATCTCTTGATGACTTGAAAGATGAGATTTCCCAGCTTGAGAAAAACGGTTTTTCGGAGATTGTGCTCGTTGGCATAAATCTTTCTGCCTACGGTATGGGTACTGATAACAATATTGTTGATGCGGTTAAGGTTGCTGCATCGTTTGACGGAATAAAAAGAGTGCGTCTTGGTTCACTCGAGCCTGACCATATTACCGATGAAATTATAAACGGTCTTGCTCAGATTCCCGAATTCTGTCCGCAGTTTCACATATCGCTCCAGAGCGGATGCGATAACACCCTCAAAAGAATGAACCGACACTATACAAGCGGCGAATATTTTGAACTTTGCCAGAAACTCCGCAATGCTTTTGACGGCACAACGCTCACAACCGATGTTATGGTAGGTTTTCCGGGTGAAACGGCTGAAGATTTTGAGAGTTCGCTTGAATTCGTTAAAAAGGTTGGCTTTGAAAAGGTACACGTTTTCCCCTACTCAATAAGACCGGGCACACCTGCCGCCAAAATGACTGACCAGATTGAAAAATGCGAAAAAGAAAAACGTGCCGCAATAATGAGCAACGCTGCCGAAAAAATCAGAAAAGATTTTCTTGAAAGTCAGGTTGGCAAAACACTCGAGGTTCTTGCCGAAGAATATCACGACGGCTTTGTTCAGGGCTTTACAAAAAACTACACTCCCGTTAAAATCTTCTGCAGTGAAAATCTTCACGGCATAATAAAAACAGAAATCACCGCAGTTGACGGTGACTTCTGCATAGGTAAAATATAAAAGAAACGGTGCTGCTTTTTGGCTGCACCGTTTTTGCTTTCAGTTGTTTCTTTTGCTGAGCGGTCTGCGGAGCAGAAGGCTGAGAAGTGCCTGACCGTTAAACGGTATAAGCGGATAGAGATAACATTGACCCGTAACGGTGCGTGTTGTTGCAATTTCGATAACAATAATAATTATTCCCGCAACAAAGCCCCATACATTGAAGAGTGCAATAAGTCCTATAAGCATCATTCTGAAAAGCTTGAAAGCATATCCGAGTTCAAAGCTCGGCTGTGCAAAATTCGTCATAGCCACAAAAGCCATATAAAGCACAACTTCAGAAACAAACCATCCCGCCGAAACCGCAAATTCACCGAGCACAAGTGCTCCGATTACGCCGAACGAACCGCTGAGCGACTGCGGAGTATTGATAGAGGCAAGCCTTATCGCATCAATAACAAGTTCAACAATAAAAAGCTGAGCCACTATCGGCAGACTGTTCGGCTCTTCAATTCTTATAAAATCAAGCCATTCGGGAATATATTCGGGGTTACGGACAAGCAAAAGCCATACGGGAATAAGGAGCATTGTCATTGCAAAAATCAGCATACGCACTATTCTCATATACGAACCGATTACGGGTGACATATAATAATCGTTTGTATCCTGCAAAAAATCAAATATACCCGACGGAATTATCATTGCCGCAGGTGAGTTGTCAATTATAACAACCATACTCCCCTCAAGCACGCTTGCCGCCGCAGCATCGGGTCTTTCCGTATATCGCACTTTCGGAAACGGATTGAACCATTGTTTTTGCACAAGGCAGTCAATAAGGCTCTGATGACTCATCGTGAGCGAATTAATCGAAACGGAATCAATCTTTTTCTGCAATGCCGCAAGCATTTTTTTGTTGACTCTGCTCTTCATATAACAAATAACAACATCTGTTTTTGATTTTTCGCCAACCGAATGAATCTCCATTGTGAGGTCTGTATCCCTTATTCTTCGGCGGATAAGTGCGGTGTTGAACACAAGTGTTTCAACAAATCCGTCGTGAGGTCCTCTGAGCACTCTGTCATTTTCAGGCTCTCCCACAGAACGCACGGGATAGGTTCGTGCATCAATGATTATCGCACCCGAAAATCCTTCAACAATCATCCCTACTCCGCCTGACAGTACCGATTTTATAAAATCGCTCACCTTTGAAACAACATCCGTTTCAACATACGGAATGAATGTATTTGCAAAATCTCTTATATTTTCGCATTTTTTGATTGTTTTTTCATCCGCTTTCATAAAATACGCCATTGTTTTTGCCATAGTTTCGTCTTTACAAAAGCCGTCAATAAAATAAAGTTTTGCGTTGCGTTTATCAATTTTTATATCTCTGCCAACAACATCAAAACTCTCTTTAAGCCTTAATTCCGAATCAAGAACAGCCACATTAAGTTCGTAGTGTTCCGAGAAAATTTTATCTATTTTAAATCATCCCCTGCCGACAATATCATTCTTATTATCGGCAGATTAGTTATCTGTATTCATTATAAAGATTTACAATTGCATTCCATGTCAGCGGACCTACTGCACCTGTCTGCGGCAAGCCTGCGATTTTCTGAACCGCCGTAACCGCCGATTTTGTTGCATTGCCGTATACTCCGTCAACGGTTATCAGCGGCACCGCATTGTTATTCTGAGCTATAACACGAAGGAACGTTTGCAGCTGAGTAACAACATTTCCGCTTGCACCCGTTGTAACCGTATATCCCGGATAAAGCAGCGATGAATATGAACGGTACTCATCAGGTAACGAGTTCAGTATGCTGTAATAAGCATCCTGCAATGCATACCAGGTTCCTCTTCCTACAATTCCGTCAACTGTCAGACCGTATTCGCGTTGAAACGCCCTGACGGCATTTTCTGTTGCGGGGCCGAAAATTCCGTCAACCTTAATCTGAGGTAATCTGTCATTGAAAAAGCCGATGAAATTCAGATAATACTGAACCGAACGCACATCCGTACCTCTGCTGCCTCTTTTCAGCACCTCACTGAATATTCTGTCAACCTCGCTGATTGTTATGCCTTCGGAATAAAGCTCCGAAACTTTTTTAACCGCATTATAAATCTGCTTTATTTTATACCACGTTGCCTTGCCGACTATTCCGTCGGGTGCAAGGTTGAATATCTTTTGAAACTGAGTAACTGCCGCCCTTGTTGATGCATCAAAAATTCCGTTTGTATCGGGAATTGACGGTATTGACGGATAGTTGCGGCGTATACGGTTCAGCTGACGCTGAATCGTACGCACATCTTCACCGTTTGAACCAAGCCTGAGAAGAGTTCCGGGATAACTTTCGGAAATATTCCTTACGGGTGCATTTCTGACTAAATTGATATCGTTTCTGTAATAATTCTGCAGAATCTGATACGGTGTTCTGCCCTGATTTGCAAGCGTTACCGTACCCCACTGAGAAAGACCTCTGCAGGTAACACTTCTGCCGTCGCAGTATTCGGTAAAATAAGGCTGAATCTGATTGCCCTTGGTAACATAATCGTTAAAAAGCTCATCAACAAGTCTTGATACGTTGCTGTAAATATCTCTGCCGTCAATATATGCCTGGTCGTAGGATGTTGAGTTTGTTATATCAAAATTATATCCTCTGCTTCGGTAATATTCAGTAAAAATTCGGTTGAGTGCAAATGAAACCTGAGCGTAAATATTTGCTCTTATGGCATTTTCGGGCCACGACGGATATATTTCGCTTGACGCAACGTTTTTGATATAATCCGTAAACGGAACACGGACATTGCGTGCATTTGAATTCGGTGTGCCGAGATGTACAGTTATATATTCGGGTATAATCGGTGTAACCGCCATATCAATTACCCCGCCTTTCAAGATTAACTCTTGACGTTTCATCAACCTCTATCGGGTCGGGTTCGGGCAAGCCCGATGCCTTGGCAAGCATGCGAACGGGTTGGATTGATTCAACGCCCGAAAAAACGGGAACATTTGAAAATACCGCCCGCACATACGACGGATGCTCAACATAAACGGAATAAACCGCATAAGGTAATTTCGGGTTTTCTCCGTTCTGGGGTGACTGTGAAAGCGATCTCGGAGGGGCGGGCAATATAACGGTATCGCTCTGACCGTCAATATCGGTAAGGCCATCAAAAACAGCTATGTTTCCGCTTGGCAGTTCAAGAAACACCATAACTCTTGCACTGCCGACGCCAAACGCTCTGTCGGATGCAAAAGCTTCTACCCTCAGAGTACCTCTCTCGCTGTTGGTGTTAAGGAACTCATTGATTTCATTGCATTTCGCTCTTTGCTCCGCACTTGTTTCGGGTGAAAGACGTGCACAGCTTTCTCTGAGCACAGCCGCAACATCAACTGATTCATCCGATAAAACAGGCGGTCTTTCTTCAGCGGGAAGTCTGACCTGTGCGGGCACTGCGGGTTCATCCCTTTCGTCATCTGCAGAGATTTCGGGCAATGGGTCGCTTCTGTCTCTTTCAAAAGTTTCACTT
>JAXJVE010000297.1:0-2857 GCA_036308705.1 Acutalibacteraceae bacterium | reverse complement strand
GCCTGAAACAGCAAAAGATTACGAAATCGAAAGATGGAAGATTGACGAGATATATAATCAGATAATTGATGACCTTAACGCAAGACAGATTGAGGTTATAAGCGATTTGCCTGATAAACCGTTTGAATTCGGTGATTTTACTTTGCAGTTTTATAACACCGTAACACCCGATGAGCTTAACGGCAAAGGCGAAAACGCATCGAGCGTTGGCGTTAAAGTTATAAAAGGCGAACAATCGGCATTCCTTGCGGCAGATATTACTGCATCAACAGGTCTTGAAGAAATGCTTGCAGAGAGTATCGGAGACGTTGGTTTGCTCAAAATAGGGCATCACGGATATTACGGTTCGTCTTCTCGTGATTTTCTTGAAACACTCTCACCTGAAATTGCAGTTGTCACAAACTATCTCGGCAAGGTTTATCCAAATGTTAAATGGAATCTTACAATGTTTGCAAAGGTGCCGCTTTTTGCTACATACGATAACAACGGCATAATCGCAACACTTACCGATTCAGGCGAAATTGTGTTGACAAACAACATACATTGAATATTAATAAATTCTTAAATGATAGGCTTGTAAATTGACAAAATATATTTCTTTTGGTAAAATAAAATTTCTGTGGTCAGCAGAAACAGAAATTATGATCTGACATTCGGACGGTAATGATTTATGAATTTAACTTGTTATGATTATTTGAAAGTATGTGCAAAGAAAACAGGGGACTTCAATGCGGTTGTAGCTTTCGGAAGTAAAATAAAACTTTCAAGGCTTATCCGTGATATTGATGCTTTGGCTGCATATTTTAACACAATCGGAATAGGCAAAGGCGATTCTGTTACAATATTTCTGCCCAATGTTGTTCATGCATTTACAACTTTTTATTCACTCAATAAAATAGGCGTTATTGCAAATATTGTTCATCCTCTCACTTCGCCCGAGGCTCTCAAAGAAAGCATTGATTCAACAAAATCAAAGGCAATTTTTATTCTTGATATTCTTGCCGCAAAATATGCTTCTGCTCTCAATGAAACAGGAATTCCCTGTATAATCTGTTCAAATTCGGATTATATTATGGCACCGGTTGCCCCTGCTTTCAAAGTTTTTGAAAAAGTAAAGGGCAAAGGTCTTGAAAACTATGCAAATGCCGTTAAGTATTCAAAGGCGGTAAGCATCGGCTCAGGTAAATCAAGTGTTGATTATCACGACGGCTCTCAGATTGCGGTCTATCTTCACGGCGGAGGAACAACAGGCAAGAGCAAAACAATTATGCTCACGAGCAATAATCTCAACAATCTTTCCGAAAAGCTCAATACACTTGATGTGCCTCACAGGGCGGGTGATGAGTATTCGCTTATGGTTCTGCCTATTTTCCACGCATTCGGTCTTGGAATAGCAATGCATTTTCCGCTTACTCACGGCTTTACATCTATTCCTATGCCTCAGTTTGATGCAAAAACAGCTGTTAAACACCTTAAGAAAAATAAAGTTACATTCCTTCTCGGTGTTCCCAATATGTATAAAAAGATGATGGAAGAGGAAGGTTTTGACGGTCCTCATCTCAAAAATCTCCGCCTTGTTTTCTGCGGCGGTGATGTTCTTCCTGAACGCCTTGTAAAAGAATTCAACAAAACCGTTGCGAAAAACGGCGGTAAAGGTAAACTTTTCAGAGGCTACGGTCTTACCGAGGTTTCATCGGTTTGTACGGTAAACACCTATGAACATTGCAGGGAGGATTCAATCGGTAAACCTCTTGGCGATATTGTTGTTCAGATCTGGGATGAAAAGCGTAAGGAAGTGCCCGCAGGCACAACGGGTGAAATTGTTGTATGCGGCGATACTGCGATGCTCGGATATTTCAACGGTGATAATACAGTTAAAAACGAAGGCGTTTATGTTGCACCCGACGGTAAAAGGTGGGTTATGACGGGCGACCTCGGATATAAAGATTCCGACGGCTTTATTTATTTTACAGGCCGTAAAAAAAGAATGATAATCATATCGGGATATAACGTTTACCCGATTGATATTGAAAACGCTGTTCTTCAGCTTCCTTTTGTAAGCGAAGTTTGTGCGGTTCAGGGCTATCTTAAAAACAAACCTTGTGTCAAGCTCTGCGTAACTCTTAATCAGATGATGGATAAGAATGATGCGATTGATAAAATACAGGCATACTGTAAAAAGAATCTCGCAAAGTTTTCGTGCCCGAGAAAGATTGAGATTATGGACAGCTTCCCCAGAACAAAAATGGCAAAAATTGATTTTATGAAACTTTCGGATACTTTTGACCCGAAAGCAAAGTAAGGAGATATAAAATGAGCAAACAGATAAGAGAACCTCAGCAGGGTGATATTACAGCACTTATGAAAACAACTCTCGGAGATATAAAGATTCTTCTTTTCCCCGATGCAGCACCCAAAGCGGTTGAAAATTTCACAACTCACGCTAAAAACGGCTATTATACAGGAATCATCTTCCACAGAGTTATTCCTGATTTTATGATTCAGGGCGGCGACCCCACAGGTACAGGCAGAGGCGGCGAAAGCATCTGGGGCAAGAGCTTTGAAGATGAGTTCAGCGTTGATTACCATAACATCAGAGGTGCCCTTTCAATGGCTAACGCAGGTCCCTCAACCAACGGCAGCCAGTTCTTTATTGTTCAGGCAAAAGAAGTTGACAGCAGCCTTCTTTCACAGATGGAGCAGCTTTCAGACAGAGGATTCCCCACCGAATGTGTTGAAGATTACAGAGCACTCGGCGGTACACCCTGGCTTGATTTCAAACACACTGTTTTCGGTCAGGTTGTTGAAGGAATGGATGTTGTTGATGAGATCGCAACAGTTAAAACAGGTTTTGCTG
>JAXJVE010000296.1:0-3277 GCA_036308705.1 Acutalibacteraceae bacterium | reverse complement strand
GTACTGTATAATACACTACTTTTTCGGATTTGTCAACCCTTTTTTTGAAATTTTTTTAAAAATTTTCAAAAAAATTTTTAGTGCTTTTTAAGAATTATTTTTCGGCAAGTTCTAGTATCTCTTTTTGATTGAATCTGTACTTCTTTTCGCAGAAATGACAGGACACTTCTGTCTTCTTATCCTGTGCCATTTCAAGAAGTCCTTCCTTGCCGATTGTAAGCAATGCCTTTGATACTCTCTCCCTTGAGCAGTTGCATCTGTACTCAGGATTTGAGGTATCAAGAATTTCAAGATCAAAACCTTTAAGCACGCTTCTGCAGATATCCTCCGCACTCATACCGCTTGTAAGCATCTGTGTTACGGGAAGAATATCTTTGATACATTCTTCAACTTTATCAATAGTATCATCCATTGCTGTGGGAAGAAGCTGAATAATAAATCCGCCTGCCGCCTGAATGGTAAGATTGGGATTCACAAGCACGCCGAGAGCACAAACGCTCGGAAGCTGCTCGCTGATTGCAAAATAACTTGTTATATCTTCTGCTATTTCACCTGTTACAATAGGCACCTGACCGACATAAGGCTCATTCATACCAAGATCTTTAACAACGGTAAGTGTACCTTCTTTACCTACTGCCCCCGCAACATCAAGTTTACCCTTTTCGTTAAGCGGAATTTCTACGATGGGATTTGCAACATAGCCTCTTACATTACCTTCGCTGTCTGAAACGGCAATAACCGAGCCTGCGGGGCCTCCGCCGTTAAGACGAAGAGTTATGCTGTTATCTTTTCCTTTAAGCACGGCACCCATCATTGATGCAGCCGTAAGAAGTCTGCCCAATGCAGCAGATGTTACGGCTGATGTACGGTGAATCCACTCCATACGTCTTATTATGTCCGTTGAATCAACGGCAATAACGGTAAGTGTACCGTCTGTTGAAATCATTCTTACAAGTTCACTCATATTATCACTTCTTTTTCGCTAAAAATACTGCCCTTTCACTGTCGGGCATAACAGGGTTTGTTGTGAGATCATCATATATACCGATAATTTCAAAGCCCGCATCTTCAAGCCAACGTGATATTTCATCAAGCCCGTATGCCTGCTCCGAAAAACTTTCGCTGCTTCGGTAATATACTCCGTCTTCCTCTTCAAAAAAGTCAAGCGTTATATCAACGCTGTTATCGTCTTCGTTATAATTGTTCTGCCATGCACAGTATAAATCATCAAAATCGTAAATAAATGCATTATCTGCAAGCACGTTTTTATGTTTATATATTGTATTGACATCAAACGCAAAAGCTCCGCCTTTATTCATAAACAGCGATACCTTTTCAAAAGTCTGCCTGACTTCATCGGAATTATTCAGATGATTTATTCCGTCAAGCACACATATTGCACAGTCAACAGTACCGTAAAGGTCAATATCCTGCATAGGCTGATTAAGAAAAAGAATCTGCTTGCCGCTTTCATACATTTTTTGCTGAGCAACGCCGAGCATACCTATGCTGATATCAACTCCGATAACATCAAAGCCCTTTTCTGCCATTTTAACGGACATACTGCCCGTACCGCATCCGAGGTCAAGAAGAATACCGTCATTTATATCGCACATTGAAAGAAGCCTGCAAAAATAATCTGCACGCTTCTCATACTCAACATTATCGGTAAGGCGGTCATAGAATACGGAAAAAATATCGTATGACATTACTTTTCCATCCTCTTGAAGATTTCTTCATATCCGTTGCAGCCATACTGGAGCGAACGGTTAACACGGCTGATTGTTGCGGTACTTGCACCTGTTGCGGATACTATATCGCTGTATACTTTTTTATCTCTGAGCATTTTTGCAACAACTATTCTCTGAGAGATAGCTTTGAGCTCCTGAACGGTACAAAGATCCTCAAAAAAATCATAACATTCTTCAAGGCTCTGAAGATTGAGAATTGCTTCGAAAAGAAAATCAACGTTATCGTCTTTGATTTTGTTGGGCATTATATATTACTCCTTTCAAAACGCTTTTACACTTTAATAGTGTAACACACGAAACGCAAAATGTAAATATTAAATTCCAAATATTTTACAAGAAACAATCAATATAACCGCACTCATCACGCAAAAACACGGATATACGGTTGCAAAAGCGGTTCGGGTAAACACTTTTTTAACAGGAGTTTGTTTCTTTTTGCTGTCATAAACAGTAAATATCAGCTCAGCAACAAGATAAGGTACGATACCTGCAAACACAATTACAATCGGCTTGTAACCGTCAAGAAGGATATCACCCGCAAAAATCACACCGCATACCGCAAGCAACAAAACCTGAAACACCATAATATATTTTGCTTTTGCAAATCTGTCGAATACACATTTTATAATGCACACAAAAACGAGCATAAACACAGTCATTATGCGTGAAACGGCAGATGAACCGAGCAAAACAAAGAGCATAGGTATTACATTATATAAGGGTCTTTCAATTTGGTCAAAAACAAAAAAGTTCAGCTTTTTATTCTGTCTTTCGCACACAAACTGATAAATATTGATTGACAGAATACCGAGCACAAGCAATGCAGAAACAACAAACATTATATTATCATAACTTCCAAGCGGTGAAAATCTGCCGTTTTCAGCAATTGAGTTGTTATAATTTATAATAACATTATATTCAATGCAAAAGCCGAGTGAAATACCGAATCCGCCGAATGCACCGAGAATGAATTCCATCAGTTTCCAGCCGTCAAAAACACCTTTTCTGTAAAGACGGGTAAAAAGAAATTTTTCATTTTTCATCGGGAACAATGAATGTTCATAGCATTTCATCGCAACAACCCAGCCGACGGCACCGAAAATAAAGCCGCAGCTTGTTATTGTAAGCATAAGATAATCGGTTTTTATAACCGCCATAATCAGCATTGCAAGAAGTAACGCAAGGTTACTACCCCATTCTTCACGTCGGTTTAACGAAAAATAAATCATAGGGCGTACGCCTGTGCTCTTATTATACGGATTATTAAAAATGCGAAAACCGATTTGCTGAATCAAAGGTATCAGAAGGCAAAAAACAATAATATCAACAGTGGAATATATCATGCCGCTCATCGCAGAAATTGAAAAGGCGATAAATCCACCACCTATTGAAAACCAGAGTGCACCTTTAAGTGCAAGACCCGTATACCCTTTAAAAGGTTTATAATCAGGCATATTTCTGTGAAGAATCATTCCGATTGTTTCGCCGTAAGGTTCAATTCCGCCAAAGGTCATACCCATAAGACC
>JAXJVE010000295.1:0-1390 GCA_036308705.1 Acutalibacteraceae bacterium | reverse complement strand
GAGGTTCTCCGCCCTGAAACATAAAAGTTAATGTTGAATTTTCACCGCAAAAATCGAACATTTTTTTTATGAGATTCTTCGCAGTATCAATATTCATAAAAGCTGCATTATCTTTGCTTCTCTGTTCTGCTTCGTCACAATAAAAACAATAACTGCAGTTGAGATTGCATAATGAAGATGCAGGTTTAATTAAAGCGGTCATCTGCCGCATAAAAACACCTCTTTTGCAAAACATAAATCGGGTGATTATATGTCGAAATTGAAAGAATATTTTATGTGCTTTTCGTTAGGTGCCGTAATGTACGGCTTGATTGAAGTGATTGTAAGAGGCTATACGCATTGGACAATGATTCTGACAGGCGGTGCGGTTATGGTGCTTATACATCTTATTAACCGCACAAAAAATCTGAGTCTGCTTACAAAGTGTTTGCTCGGTGCAACTGTTATTACGAGCCTTGAGTTCAGCGTTGGTATGATTGTTAATGTTGCACTCGGCTGGAATGTATGGGACTATACAGACAAACCGTTCAATATCTTTGGTCAGATTTGTCCTCAGTTCTGCCTTGCCTGGTTTTTTCTGAGTATACCTGCATTTGCAATCAGCAGATATGTTGAAAAACGAATCAGATATTATTGATATATTCTTTTATACCTTCAACCGTTGCGGCAGCGAGTATATCTCTGTTTGCCGCAGTCTGAAGGATTTCACATTCAACCGTGTTTGATACAAAACCGTATTCGATCAGGATAGCGGGGCATTCTTCAACACGTGCAACTCTGAATGCATAGAAGTTTGCTCCACGGCTGACCTTGTTGATTACGCTCTGATCCTGATTTTTATATATTTCGGTTTTATATGCGTTAACAAGTTTTTCGTGTATCGCCTTTGCAAGGGGCTGAGAATATGCCCTGTAATAATATGCCGATGTACCCATTGCAGAAGCTGTTGCACTTGAATCGCAATGAACGGATATGAACATATCGGGATTTTTATTTCTTACGTGTGCATTACGGTCTGCATAACATACCCATTTATCCGTCGTACGGGTCATTAATACCGTTGCACCTTCAGCTTCAAGAAGCTCCTTGATTTTTGTTGCGATTGAAAGATTGATATTCTTTTCAACGCCGAAGCTTGCCGATGATACCGCACAGGGAGCACCGCCGTCAATACCGCCGTGACCGGGGTCGAGCATTATTGTGTATCCTTTAAGGCTGCTTGACGGTTTATGATTGATTGTTATAACAAGATTTCCGTCATTGTTATATTCATAGTGATAACCGTAAAATTTGCCCTTCTGAGCAAGTTCAAAAGAAAGTGTGACTGTTGATTTTTTGCTGTCTGCAGTCCATTTTGAACTTTTGCAAACGGAATTCATCAGGTTTATAT
>JAXJVE010000294.1:0-3209 GCA_036308705.1 Acutalibacteraceae bacterium | reverse complement strand
GCTCATATCAGGGGTTATCAGTATCTCAGAGAGGCGATAATTCTCTCTGTCAGAAACAGCGAAATGATAAGCTCGGTAACAAAAATTCTGTATCCTACCGTTGCAAAAACTTTCAAAACAACTCCGTCAAGGGTTGAAAGGGCAATCAGGCACGCTATCGAAGTTGCTTGGGACAGAGGCGATGTTGATGTGCTCAGCTCTTATTTTGGATACACAATCCAGACAGAAAGAGGCAAACCCACAAACAGTGAATTCATTGCGATGATAAGCGACAATCTCAAGTTAAGAATGAAAACGGTATAAAAAAGCGGCAGGGAGCAAATGCTCTCTGCCGTTTGACATTATTGAATTTATACGGGAAGAAGTGATGAACCGAGAAGTGAGATGAAAAGACCCTGAAGAAGGGGAGTTACATCAAATGAAATAAAAGGAAGTTCAAATATTGAATCGTCAACCTCAAATTCGATGCTGTTAAAATATGTATTCTGAACCGAGAAAGTCTTTTTATCGTCTACTCTGAGAATCTTGAGGTCATCGCCCTTATAATAGAATTTGCTTGTAACCTGAGCTCTGTCGTTATATTCTTCAACGGTATATTTGACTCCGCCGAGTTCTTCTTCATAAGTGTCAACATAATTGAGTACGCCTGTTGTAACCTTTGTTGCTTCTTCGATAAGAGCACCTATGTTGAGTGAACCGAGAGCCTTTGTTTCAAGCTTTACGTGAATATAGGGAAAAGCGGGAATAAATGCAACGATTTCGTCGCCGTTGAGCACAACTCTGATGTTAATAAAGCCCGCTTTGTATTCATAAGCTGCTTTGTCGCCCTTAACATAGAAAGTATCGGAAGCATCTGAATTGTTGCCGAAAAGGGGAATATCGCCTGCTTCAAGCGAAACTGCAACTTCTTTTGAATCTTTGAGCTGATTGAGAAGTGCGTCTGTTTTGGTTTCTGCCGCAAATGCATTAACGGAGAAAACGGACATAACAAGGATGATTGTTGCGATAATGATACTTAATGTTTTTTTCATAACATTTGCCTCCTTTTTCTTTATAGTAACACAGAAATGTTACTGTTTCAATAAAATTTGGTTAAATTATGGCAGAAATAACCGAATTTGAAACAAGAAAGCCGTCAACTGTCAGTGAGATTTCGTTTTCGGTAACATTGACAAGTCCGTGTTTCTGAAGTTCAACAGCTTTCTTTTTTATATTTTCGGGAATAGGGTGACCAAAAATTTCGCTGAATTTTTTGAAGTTCAAACCTTCACAAAGGCGGAGTGCAAGCATAATGAATTCTTCTTCATCGCCGCCTTTACCGTCATCAACGGGTGGATTGCCGTATATAAAGCCGTCAATATTGCGGTCATAATAAAATCTTTTTCCGTTGATAAATGAATGTGCCGAGGCACCGATGCCGAGATATTCTTCACAATGCCAATATTTAAGATTATGGCGGCTTTTAAAACCCTCAAGCGAAAAATTTGAAATTTCGTATTGCTTGTATCCCGCTTTTTCGATAAGCGAAACAGCCTTTAAATATAAATCACAGGTTTCGTCTTCATCGGGAAGTGTGAGAGTATCTTTTATCCTGTAAAAAGGTGTGCCTTCTTCAATTTTGAGAATATATGCACTGATATGCGTTGCACCCGAATTTTTGCAGAATTCAACCGATTTTTCAAGACTTTCTTCCGTCTGATTCGGAATTGCAAGCATAAGGTCGAGCGAAATGTTATTTATTCCCGCTTCTTTTGCACGGCTTATTGCTCTTTCAACATCGCCACATCCTCCGCGTCTGCCGAGGATTTTTCTTTCATTATCATCTGCACTCTGCAGACCAATTGATATGCGGTTGACTCCGCTTTTGGCAACAACTGAAAAATCAAATGCGGAATTTTCGTTTCCCGTATCAGACGGATTGCATTCAAGGGTTACTTCGCAGTTTTCGGTGCGTCTGATATGAGAAAGAATCTTTGCAATATTATCCGAGCCTATGAGTGACGGTGTACCGCCTCCGAAATAAACGGTATCATAAATACGGTCTGCCTTGTCGATTTCTCTGCAAAGAGCTTCAACATATTTTTTTACCGTTTCATTTTCGGGATATACCGAATAAAAATCGCAGTACGGACACTTGCCGTTGCAAAAGGGGATGTGAAGATACAGACCAACAGGTTTAGTCATTGTCATCAAGCTTGAGAACCGCCATAAATGCTTCCTGGGGCACTTCAACAGTACCGAAGTGACGCATTCTCTTTTTACCTTCCTTCTGCTTTTCAAGCAGTTTTTTCTTACGGGTGATATCACCGCCGTAACACTTGGCAAGAACGTCTTTTCTCATTGCCTTAACGGTTTCACGGGCAATGATTTTACCGCCGATACCAATCTGAATGGGAATTTCAAACATCTGACGGGGGATATGCTCCTTGAGCTTTTCTGCAATTTTTCTTGCTTTTGAATATGCTTTTTCAGAGTGGATAATGAATGAAAGAGCATCAACGATATCGCCGTTAAGAAGCACATCGAGTTTAACAAGATTTGATTTTCTGTAATCGGTTACTTCATAGTCGAATGAAGCATAGCCTCTTGTTCTTGATTTGAGTGAATCAAAGAAATCGTAGATAATTTCGTTGAGAGGAAGCTCATAGTGGATATCAACACGCTCGGGTGTGATATAGTCCATATTCTTGAATATGCCGCGTCTGTCCTGACACAAATCCATAATTGTGCCTACATATTCGGTGGGAGCATAGATATGAGCGTTTGTAAAAGGTTCTTCACAGCTTGCGATTGTTGCGGGGTCGGGGTAATGAGTGGGGTTATCAATCTCAATCATTGAGCCGTCTGTGAGATTTATTTTATAGATAACGCTCGGAATTGTTGTTACAAGATCAAGGTCATATTCTCTCTCAAGTCTTTCCTGAATAATTTCAAGATGAAGCAGACCGAGGAAACCGCAACGAAAACCGAAGCCGAGGGCACCCGATGTTTCGGGCTCGTATGTGAGAGCCGCATCGTTGAGCTGGAGCTTTTCAAGAGCATCACGGAGATTTTCGTAATCTGCACCGTCAGCGGGGTATACACCGCAGTAAACCATAGGGTTGACTTTTCTGTAACCGGGCAGAGGCTCTGCAGCGGGGTTTTCGGCAGTTGTAACCGTATCACCTACACGGGCATCCGCAACAGTTTTGATTGAAGCGGTAATATAT
>JAXJVE010000293.1:0-10328 GCA_036308705.1 Acutalibacteraceae bacterium | reverse complement strand
TCGTAAACCGTTCCGTCATCGTCAACAACAGGCTGATATTTGTCAACATCAAGGGTCTGCATATCCATTGTTGTGGTTTCGCCGTCTGAGGTGAAATCAACAATTTTATAGCAGTTGGGGAAGCCTGTGAGAGTGGGTGTGAGGATATCATAAACGGTTTCACCGTTATCGTTAACGTGTGAAACGGTATCGTTTGAATGAAGATGACCTGTGAAAACGTAGTGCATACCTGCATCGGCATAGGTTTCTGCAACTCTGAGCCAGTCATTTACAACAAAGGGAGCAAAAGTTGCTTCTTCAATTTCCATATGGGGGATGAGATTGTGATGCTGCATACCGATAACGGTAAGTCCGCTGTCGTCAGCTTTTTCACATTCTTCAACAATCCAATCAAGCAAGCCGTCGGCAAGCTGACCGCTTGTTTCGTGCTCGTTATCTTCCGCACCGTTATCGTTGCTGTAAATACAGCTGTCGATAGCAATGAGTCTGTAACCGCCGAGAGTTACCGCATACGAGAGCATACCGCCTTTTTTACCTTCGTCGGGCACAAAGAAGCTGTCTGCCATATCAAAGCCAAGGTCTGCATAAATTTCTCTGAACTGCTCGGGCGATGTTTTTTCAGCGGGCTCTTTGTAACCGTTTTCAAATGTTATGGCGTTACTGTTGTTGATATCGTGGTTGCCGGGGATAACAAAAACGGGAATGCCTGTTTCAGCTTCAAATTTTTCAAGCTTTTCGGCAAGAGCCTTATGGCTTTCAAGTTCGCCGTCTTTGGTAAGGTCGCCCGGGATAAGAACATAGTTTTCACCGTTCTCAACGGCGTTACGAAGAACGCCGTCAAGAGCATTTTCAAGCAGTGAATCCGTTACGGTATATTCTTTTTGTTTGTTTTTCTGGAATTCAAGCCATTTTTCGTTATCGCCGCCTCTGAGCGATTCTGCAAGATAGTGAATATCCGAAATAACACCGAAACGGATTTTTGCGGTATCCGCACTTACCATCAGCGGTACGCACGATATAATCAATGCGATGCTGAGGATAAGGCTCACCGCTTTTAATAAAAACTTCTTATTTTTCATTCTTTTCACCTTAGATGTTCTTCATAAGAGGGCCTATGCCTTTGATTGCACCGGGGATACCCTTAAGAATCTTGCGGATACCGCCTTTTTCGCCTGCAATCCATTTAACAAGACCGTCTGCCATATCCTCGCTCATAACACCGCCGCTCATACTGATGAAATCACGGAAAGGTGTCTGCATAGCGATTGCCTGAGCAAAGCCTGCGGGAACAACGGTTGTGAGAAGTTTGTAGAAACGCTTGCCGTTCTTTGTATGGCTGCAGCTTTCAAATGTGTCGCAGATGCCAAGCTTTCTGTTGGGATCGTAGCTTGTGGGAGGAAGCTCTCTGCCGAGAACAGCGATAAACTGCTCATCGGGAACATTCTGAACATCGCCTGAATAGTAAAGGGGAGCAACCTTTGAATAATCGGGGATATCCGATGCCGCTGCAGTAACGTTAACTGTTGCAGTGAGCTTGATATCTGCACTTGAAGCACCGATAAGAATATCGAATTCGCCGCTTTCAACACACCAGTCGTTGATGTTTACGTTGTAGAAAGCAAAAGCTCTCTTTGAAAGTTCAAACTTAACTTCCTTTTCTTCGCCTGCTTCAAGCCATACTTTTTTGAAGCCTTTGAGTTCCTTTATGGGTCTGTAGATTGTGCTTTCTTTATCTGCAACATAAAGCTGAGCAATTTCATAGCCGGCAACGTTGCCTGTATTCTTGATTTTGCAGGTAACTGTGAGGGTATCGTTTTCGTCCATTGAAGCTTTATCAAGCTTGATGTCGGAATATTCAAATGTTGTGTATGAAAGACCGAAGCCGAAGGGATAACGTACAGCCTTGTCAGCCTTTTCGTAGTATCTGTAGCCGATATAAACACTTTCACGGTATTCAACCGATGCGGGGTTGCCGGGGAAGTTGTTTACTGCGGGAGTATCTGCATAAGCCATGGGATATGTTTCGGGGAGCTTGCCGCTGGGGTTAACCGCACCTGAAAGGATATCTGCAACCGCACCTGCACCTGCCTGACCGCCGAGATATGAGTTGAGAATAGCTGCAACGCCGTCATTCCAGGGCATTTCAACGGGTGAACCGCCTGCAAGAACGATAACTGCATTCTTGTTTACCTTAAGAATTTCTTCAACGAGCTTATCGTGAGCTTCGGGAAGATTCATATGGCTTCTGTCGTAGCCTTCAGCTTCGTATTCATCTGTAAGACCGATGAAAATAACTGCTGTTTCGCAGGTTTTTGCAAGTTCTGCAGCCTTTTCGATAAGCTTTGCATTGTTCTTTGCCTTTTTGTTTGAAAGCTCATAGCCCTGAGCGAATTCAACATCAAAGCCCGCTTTTTTGAGCTCATCAAGAGCATTGTCGAGCTGAGTGGGGTTGATGTGTGATGAACCCGCACCCTGATATCTGGGAGTTCTTGCAAGTTCACCGATAACTGCAATTTTTGCACCCTTCTTGAGGGGAAGAATTCCGTTGTTCTTGAGAAGAACCATTGAGTTTGCTGCAACTTTTCTTGCAAAGGGCTGGTCGTCAGCATCGTTATACTGATAGTTTTCTTTTGAACCGTCAACAGCTTTTTTGATAAGGTTGAGCATATTGAGTGCTCTTTCGTTGAGAACATCTTCGCTGAGAGTACCGTTCTGAACAGCTTCAACGATTTTCTTTGCACCTGAACCTGATGATGAGGGCATTTCAAGGTCATTACCGTTCTGAAGGCCGAGAACTCTGTCGTTAACTGCACCCCAGTCACTTACAACAACGCCTTCAAATCCCCACTCGTTGCGGAGAATTTCAAGCTGAGTGTGTTTGTTTTCTGAACCGTGGAAGCCGTTGATTTTGTTGTATGAGTTCATTACAGTCCAGGGCTGAGCCTTTTTAACTGCAATTTCAAATGCGGTGAGATAAATTTCGCGAAGTGCTCTTTCGTCAACAACCGAGTCACAGGTCATTCTGCGGGTTTCCTGGCTGTTTGCACAGAAATGCTTGAGTGATGTGCCTACGCCCATTGACTGAACGCCGTTGATGAAACCTGCTGCAAGCTCGCCTGCAAGAACGGGATCTTCTGAGAAATACTCAAAGTTTCTGCCGCAAAGAGGAGAACGTTTCATATTGATACCGGGGCCGAGAAGTACGCCGACTTCTTCTTTAAGGCACTTTTTGCCGAGTGCAACGCCCATTTCATAGAGAAGTTCTGAATCCCATGATGATGCGGTTGTTGCCGCTGTGGGATAGCTGATAGCGGGAACGCTGTTTGAAAGGCTGTCACCGTTTTTGCTGTAGTCCTTCTTACGGAGTCCGTGAGGGCCGTCGCAAACCATAATTGAGGGGAAGCCGTACTTTTCCATACCCTTAAGATGCCAGAAATCCGCACCGTCGCAGATTGCAGCTTTTTCTTCAAGGGTCATCTGAGCGAGAATTGATTTGGGGTCTTTCATAAAATGTCCTCCTTGTTATATGTCTGAATTTTCTTCTAAAGTTAATATCTCTTCGGCTTTTACGCCGTCGATTTCTTCAACACTGCGAAGCTTTTTGCGTATAATTTCGTTACGCTTGCCCGCTTCGTCAAGGGATTTGCCCGCTTCGTCGATTTTTTGCCTTGCCTTCTGAAGCACAACGCCGAATTTATCATACTGCACCTTTGCGGCTGCAAGCAGAATCCTGACTTCGTTGGCTTTTTCATTTATTGCAACGGCTCTGAAACCGAGCGAAAGCGAATTGAGAAGTGCGGTTATTGTTGTGGGGCCCGCAATCATAACGTTATATTCACTGCGGATTTTCTCTGCAATGCCCGAGCGTGACGATGCAATCTCGGCATAAAGGCCTTCTGTTGCAAGGTACATTATCGCAAACGGGGTGGTGGTAGGTACGTTTATATATTTGGTAATTGTTTTTGCTTCGCCGAGAATACGGGTTTCAAGAGCTTTTCTTGCGGCGGCAAGTGCTTCGGGGTCAGCCGCATCGGCGGCATCGCAAAGGCGTACATAATCTTCCATCGGGAATTTTGAGTCGATGGGAAGATAGGTGAGTTTGCCTTCGTTTGAAGGAATATGTACCGCAAATTCAACCCTGTCCCTTGAACCTTCAACGCAGACAAAATTTGTTTCGTACATACCGGGAATTGTCTGGTCAAGAATTGCACCGAGCTGAACTTCCGCCCAGGTGCCTCTTGCCTTTACATTGGTGAGCACCTTGTTGAGGGCAGTGACGTTGGCGGTAACGCCGTTTGAAAGCTCCTTCATTTCGCCGAGCGATTTATATACATTCTCAAGTCTGTCAGAAACGGTTTTGAATGAACTGTCGAGCCTCTGGGTGAGGGTTGAAGTCAGCTTTTCGTCAACGGTAACACGCATTTCTTCAAGCTTCTTTTCGTTGCTCTCTCTCATACGGTCAACGGCATCGGTCAGAGCCTTGCTCTGTTTTGCGTTCTGCTCAAGATTATTGATGCGTATATTCTCGATTTTTTCGTTCATTTCGGAGAGCCTTGCAGAAGTTTCAACACGCATATTGTGTTGATTCTCCGTATTTTCTCTGCGGCTTCTTTCAAATTCCGCACCGAGTGAGCGTGAAAGCTCGGTTGTTTTCTCCGAAACGGTATCTATTTTGTGGGTGATTTCTCCTGTTTTATCTTTGCCCTGACGGAGAAGAAGAACAAGAAGAAGAACTATAGCTGCGATAAGCAGTGCAACAATCAAAAAATCCATCATACTACTCCATTATAATATTTATAATATCATACCATAAATATAAAAAATAGGCAAGTGTTTTGAGTTTCACTTTTCTTAAAATTTATCTAAAATCCGACAGGAATTTATCACGGTTGAAATTTTATTTGTTTTGTGATAAAATTTTCAGGAAAACAAACGAGGAGGCAGTTGAAATGACAGGTATTATAGGTGCAATGCACATTGAGGTTGAAACAATAAAATCGCTTATGGAAAATAAAACCGCCGAAAAAATCGGCGGCGTTGAATATGTTAAAGGCACGCTTCACGGCAAGGAAATTGTTGCGGCAGTCTGCGGTATCGGTAAGGTTGCGGCGGCGATGTGTACACAGACAATGATTCTTAAATATGCACCCGACAGAATCATCAACACAGGTGTTGGCGGAAGCCTGAGCACAAAGCTTGCAATCGGCGATATTGCCGTTGCGGAAAGCCTTGTTCAGCACGATATGGATACCTCGCCCCTGGGCGACCCCGTAGGTCTTATTTCGGGGCTGAATATCATCAATATTCCCTCCGATGAGAAGGTTGCGGAAACGCTCATCAAAGGCGTTGAAACCCTTGAAAACATTAAGGCTGTGAAGGGTGTTATCGCTTCGGGTGACCAGTTCATAGCAAGCGAAGAAAAGAAGAAATTCATCACCGATAATTTCGATGCAATCGTGTGCGAAATGGAGGGTGCAAGCATAGCTCAGGTGTGCTATTCAAACGGCGTACCCTTCGGCGTTGTGAGAGCTGTTTCGGACTGTGCAGACGGCTCATCACACATGGATTACGGCGAATTTTTACCCATCGCAGCGGCAAATGCGGCAAAACTTATTGAGTATTTTGTTGCGAATGCGGAATAAAATTAAGGGAATATTTTTTAGGATTCTTCGTTACACCCGAGAATAACATTCAAGTGAAAAATGAATAGTGAAGAGTGAAAAGTTTCGGATAGGCTCTGCCTATGACCGATTATATAATGGGTACGGGTGAAACCCGTCCTTAACTGTTCACTTTTCATTATTCACTATTCACTTTTGCTTTTGCTGTTTTGGGTAACGCGAGGAATCTTTTGTCATTTTGGACAAATAAATATTTTTGCTGTTATTCTTTCTTCAACATTTTGTTGACATATATTAAAATATTTGATAAAATAAATTGAATATCTTTAATCTTATACTAAGATAAGGAGGAAATCGAAATGATTGACCAGAAAACCTTGGCGTACATTAACTTGTACGGCGTACTGGGTACTCTCGAAAATCTCTGCGAGCTTGCTCCCGAGGCTCAGAGTATCCTCACAAACAAAAAGCCCCTTTCGATCGGCTTCGATGTTAAAGACGGCCCCAAGGCTACATTGACCTTTAACAACGGCAAGTGCAGAATGGAACAGGGCTGCAAAAAATGTGATGTTAAGCTTCCTTTCAGCTCATGTGAGAAGTTCAACGGTCTTATTGACGGAACAACAACTCCCATCCCTTCAAAGGGTTTCCAGCATATCAAATTCCTGCTTAACGATTTCACACAGCTTACGGATCTTCTTACAAAATATATGAGACCCGATCCCGCAGACCTTGAAGACCCTGATTTCTTCCGTATCAGCACTTTGCTTTTACTTAACACAATCACAGTTGCCATTGCTCAGATAGGCAACAACGATGAAATCGGCAAGGCTTCGGCAAAACATATGGTTGACGGTGAAATATCAATCGGTATCAAAGATTGCACTTCAACAACTGTCAGAGTCAAAGACCACAGACTTCTCGGCATCAAGAAGCCCAGTGAATCACCCAGAGCTATTATGGAGTTCTCAAGCATCGAGCTTGCAAGAGCACTCTTCGACGGCAAGGTTAACGCCGTTGCTTGTGTAGGTACAGGCGACATCGTTATGAAGGGTATGATTTCAATGGTTGATAACCTTAACAGAATTCTTGACAGAGTTGCTCTGTATCTTGCATAAGGAGGAAGAGAAATGAGCATGAAAATCAATACACACGCAAAGAGTGCCGAACTCTTCCAGAGAGCGGCTAAAGTAATTCCTTCAGGTCTTTACGGCCATCAGGGTCCCGCTGAAGGTTGCTGCATCCCCGTATCGGCTTACCCTCTTTTCAGCCAGAAGGCTCAGGGTTCATATTTCTGGGATGTTGACGGAAACAAATACATAGACTATATGTGCGCATACGGCCCCAACGTTCTCGGTTATAACGACCCCGATGTTGATGCGGCTGTTATGGAGCAGATGAAAATTGAAAACTGCGTTACCGCACCTTCAACAAAGATTATCGAGTTTGCGGAGCTTATGGTTGATACCGTTGCATCGGCTGACTGGGCATTCTTTGCAAAGAACGGCGGCGACACAACAACTGCTGCTATTATGACTGCAAGAGCAGCAACTCATAAGAAAAAGATTATCTTCGTTAACGGCTATTATCACGGCGTTGCTCCCTGGTGCCAGAAGATTGACTACCCCGGTGTTATTCCCGAAGATGTAAAGAATAATCTTTATGTTGACTGGAACGACTTTGAGGGTCTTAAAAAGGTTGTTGAAGAGAACGAAGGCGAAATCGCCGCTTTCATTTCAACTCCCTATATGCACGGCAACTTCCTTGATAATATTCTCCCCGCAGAAGGTTATTGGAAGAAGGTTCGTGACCTTTGTACAGAAAAGGGCATCGTTCTTATCATAGACGACGTTCGTTGCGGTTTCAGACTTGACCTTGCAGGTTCAGACCATTTCTACGGCATCGAAGCTGACCTTATCTGCTTCTGTAAAGCACTTGCAAACGGCTGGAACGTATCTGCTCTTTGCGGTAAGGAATGGCTCAAGAGTTCAATCAGCGGCCTTTCATATACAGGCAGCTATTGGATGAGTGCAGTTCCCTTCGCAGCTGCTATTGCTTGTATCAACAAGATGAAGGCTATCGACCTTCCCAAGCTCTGCCTTGATAAGGGCACAATGCTTTGCGACGGTCTTAAGGCTGCTGCTGCAAACAACGGCTTCAACCTTAACGTTTCAGGCGAACCCGCACTCTTCTACCTTATGCTTAAAGATGATGATTCGCTTATGCTTCATCAGGAATGGATTGCAGAGGTTGTTAAGAGAGGCGTTTATATGACCAACCACCACAACCACTTCATCAATGCTTCACTCAGCGATGAAGATATCAAGCATACAATCGAAGTTGCGGAAGATGCATTCAAGGCTGTACGCAAGAATCATCCCGAACTCGGCTGAGTTAAATGAATAATGAAAAGTGAATAGTGAAAAGTTTCGGATAGGCTACGCCTATGACCGATTATAAAATTGGTGTGGGCAACGCCCACCATCAACTATTCATTATTCATTATTAACTATTCACTAATATCAAAGCGGTTGACCGCTTAGTTATAATTAAGGAGGAATTTCTCATGGCATTAACCAAGCAGGAATGGCTCGAGCTTGAAAAACAGGCTCACGAACTTCGTAAGCTCTGCCTTGATACCACCTATTGGGCAGGCAGTGCTCATATCGGCGGCGGTATGAGTGTTATGGATATGCTCGCCATTCTCTATTACAAGTATATGAAGTATGACGTTGCTAACCCCCAGTGGGAAGACAGAGACCGCTTTATTCTCAGTAAGGGTCACGCAGGCGTTGCTCTTGCGAGCCTTGTTTGTCACGTTGGTTTTGACGATAAAGAAAAGCTCAAGACCTTCAACCTCAGCAACTCAACAATGGGTATTCACCTTGACTCAAACAAAGTTAAGGGTATCGACGCTTCAACAGGTTCACTCGGCCACGGTCTTTCAATCGCTCTCGGTACAGCTCTTGCAGCTAAAGTTCTCGGCAAGGATTATATGACATACTGTATCCTTGGTGACGGCGAATGTGACGAAGGTTCAAACTGGGAAGCAGGTATGGCTGCTGCTCACTTCAAGGCTGATAATCTCATCGCTTTTGTTGACCGTAACAAGTGCATGATTGACGGCCCCACAGAAGACGTTATGAAGCTTGAACCCCTTGCAGACAAGTGGGCTGCATTCGGTTTTGAAGTTATCAACGTTGACGGTCACAATATGAACGCTCTTTCAGAGGCTATTGACACAGCTCTTGCTGTTAAGGATAAGCCCGTTATGATTATCGCTGATACCGTTAAGGGTGCAGGCGTTGATTATATGGAAGGCGACTACAAGTGGCACTACGGTGCACTCAATGACGAAAAATACGAACAGGCTAAAGCAAGCCTTGAAAAATACTATGCACAGCGTGTTGCACGTGCAGAAAAGGAGGGCATCTGATCATGGCAGGAGGACTTACATATACCGCTACCGAATCAACCGCTTTCTCAACAGCTGAAATTTACGGTAAGGCTCTTTGTGAGCTTGGCGAAAAGCATCCTGAGGTTGTTGCTCTCACTGCTGACCTCGGCAAATCAACAAAAATCGGTATGTTCGGCGAGAAATTCCCCGACAGATACTTCAACGTAGGTATCGCAGAACAGAATATGTTCGGTATGGCTGCAGGTATGGCAAGGGCAGGTCTTGTTCCCTTCCTTTCAACCTTCTCTGTTTTCGCTTCACTCAGAAGTGCAGACCAGCTTCATACAGATATCTGCTATCAGAACGTTAACGCAAAAATCATTGCTACCCATGCGGGTACATCATTCGGTCAGGCGGGTTCAACACACCACGCTATCTGCGATATGGCTGTTGCACGTTCAATCCCCAACCTCACCGTTATCTGCCCCGCAGACGGTCTTGAAACTTATAATGCCGTTCACGCTGCATATGATAATTTCGGACCCTATTACATCCGTATCAACAGAGGTTTTGACCGTGTTCTTTATGAAAATTCAGACTACGGCTTTGAAGTTGGTAAGGCTGTTACAATCAACGAAGGTTCAGATATTACAATTATCGCTTGCGGCTCATGTGTATTCCAGGCATATCAGGCTGCAAAGTTCCTTGAAACCAACGACGGTCTTAAGGTAAGAGTTCTCAATATGCACACCATCAAGCCCATTGATAAGGAAGCTATCATCAAGGCTGTTATGGAAACACGCCGCATCATCACCGCTGAAGACCACAATATTCTCGGCGGTCTCGGTTCAGCAGTTGCTGAAGTTATCGTTGAAGCAGGTAAGGGTTGTGCATTCAAGCAGCTCGGTATTCCCGATAAGTTTGCACCCATCGGTCTCCACGAAGACATTATGTCAACTCTCGGTATCGACCAGAACGGTATTATTGCAGCTGTTCGTGAAGTTATGGGTAAGGACTTCGAGCTCGATGACGACTGGGATGACGAAGCATAATTTGAGTTCTTTTCACTTTCTCGCTCAGTCGTGTATAGAAATACACTTCCTTCACTGCGAAAGTAAAAGTAACCTCGAATTCAGAAACCTAATACTAACCGAAAGGAATGATTTATATGGCTTCAAGAGAAGACATTTTAACCAATAAAATTTTCCTTTGTGCGGTTCTGCCCCTTGTTAAAACCATCGCTATGGATGACCCCAAGCTTGCAAAGAAATTTGAGCACGCTCATGCGGTTATTCAGGTCAGTGCAAAGG
>JAXJVE010000292.1:0-2378 GCA_036308705.1 Acutalibacteraceae bacterium | reverse complement strand
GTGCTATATGTACCGCACCGATGATTCTCGGCAAAAAAGGATTGCTTAACGGTAAAGAGGCAATTTGTTTTCCCGGTTTTGAAAATGAGCTTATCGGCGCTGATGTTTCCGATAAATTCGTTTGCAGGGATGGCAATATTATAACCGCAAAGGGAATGGGAAGTGCCATTAATTTCGGGCTTGAAATTGTATCTGCTTTAACTGATTCAATTACAGCCGAAAAATTAAAAAACACTTTACAGTGCTCATAATATTATGGATAAAAAATCACTCAGAAAATTATACAGAAAAATCAGAAAATCAATATCTCACATTCAAAAATCTGATTTTGATAAACGAATCTTCACCTCACTTATAAATTCAGATTTGTTTAAATCATCCGATCTTATTCTTGTTTATGTTTCGGTTTCGGATGAAGCAGATACTTTGAATCTTATTGAATATTCTCTTAAAAATAACAAAAGAATTGCTGTTCCCGTTTGTGAAAACAAAAATATGTATTTTTCTGAAATACATTCGCTTAACGAACTTTCAGAGGGGGAATACGGCATACCTACGGTTAAAAACGGTAATAATATTCCCGTGAAATTAACTGCCGATACACTCTGCGTTGTGCCCGGACTATGTTTTGATAAATCGGGTTGCAGAATCGGATACGGCGGTGGTTATTATGACCGTTTTCTTTCTTCCAATAAAATCAAAGCAGTCGGTCTGTGTTATGAAAGATGCTTATGTAACAGCATAAATCCGGATACATATGATGTATCTGTTGATTATATTTTGACAGAAAATTATTTTAGAAACTCTAAAAACAAGGAGGTTTCTGTATATGAATAATGATATAAATAATCCCAATAACAAGAAAAAACCTTTTAAAGTCAATATTGAAGATGACGGTTTTCTTAATCCTGAAGAACTCAATCAGATAAAAACTACGCCCGTTTCTCCTCCGAAAAAGAAATTCGAGGTTCATATCGACGATAATGCTTTACCGCAGAGTTACGATGACCAGACACCTCAATATAAAGGCGAAGTATATTTTTCAAACAGAAAACCGCAGAGAAGAGCTCCTCAGCAAAGAGTTACACAGCAACCTCAGTATACAGATGTCAACAACGGAACATCTCAGGAGAGTAAAACAAAAAAAGCAAAATTCTCATTTTCAGCCGCAGTCTGGATTGTTGTTGCGATTTTTACAATCACTTTTTCCGCAATATCAATTATATGTATAAATGATGTGCTTGGTTTAAACAGAAGTGATGAAATCGTAAAAATCACAATTCCTCAAAATTCAACTACAAACAGTATCATTGATATTCTGGATGATGAAGGTCTTGTTAAACAAAGCCTTTTCTGTAAGGTGTATTTTAAGGCAATTGATATTGTAAAAAATATCAATAAAGATAAAAAGCCTGCAGCTCCCGTATATCTCAGCGGTGTATACTATGTACAGAAGAATATGGGTCTTGAGGGTTATCTCAATGAGTTCAGAGAACATCAGAAAACCGCCGACACGGTAACTCTTGTTTTCCCTGAAGGCTGGACAATCTATCAGATTATTAACAAGATCTCGGAATTCGGTGTATGTTCAAAAGACCAGCTTCTTGCTTCAATTGAAGGAACAGATTTTGAATACTCATTTATCAATGAAATTCCCGCTGATTCAAAAAGAACTTTTGCACTTGAAGGCTATATTTATCCTTCAACCTATGAATTTTACGAAAAAAGCGATGCAAATACAGTTTTGAGAAAATTCCTTGATGCATCAGAAAACAAGTGGACAGAAGAGTATGAGGCTCAGAGAATTGCTCTCGGCTTAACCAGAGATGAAGTTATAATCATTGCTTCCATTATTCAGAGTGAAGCTGCAAACAAAGACCAGATGGGGCTTGTTTCTTCTGTAATTCATAACAGACTTGACAATTCCGTTTCATGGCCTCTTCTCGGTTGTGATTCAACGGAAAACTATGTTGAAAAATATATAGCACCCAACGTAGCTTCATCTGAAGCTTCATTATATCAGAACAGCTATGACACATATACTCAGCCCGGACTTCCTCCCGGACCTATCTGTAACCCCGGTGATGATGCAATCCATGCTGCACTTTTCCCTGAAGATACAGATTATTTCTATTTCAGACACGATAAATACGGCAAAATTTATATGGCAAGAACTCAGGCAGAACACGATCAGAACGGCAGAGAAGTTCTCAGAGTTAACAGCCGTTAGGAGATTTTATGATTCAGATTTCAAAACCCGAATTACTTGCACCGGCAGGGGATTTCGAAAGACTTTGTGCCGCCGTTGAATATGGTGCGGATGCGGTTTATCTCGGCTCTGATTGTTTCGGTATGCGTACCGCAGCCGCAAGCTTCGG
>JAXJVE010000291.1:0-1469 GCA_036308705.1 Acutalibacteraceae bacterium | reverse complement strand
TTCAAGAAGTGTAGCTGAATTAGCATTATAAATCTTAAGACCAAGACCGTCAACAGCCTTGAGTTTTGCTTCAATATCCCCTATTCTGCAACAGGTATCTTTAAGGAATCTGAGTTTTCCGTCGAGTGCACACTGTCTGAGTGTTTCGGGCTTCATAAGTCGTTTGTAAGGATAGGGACACTCATATATACCAAGACCGATTTCAGGTATTGATGAAACCATTTTTTCGTAATTTTTAAGAAATACAGAGTCATCTTCATCCTGCTTTGCAAATCTGTTTGCAATAAAAACATAGGAATCAATGCCTTCGTTGATAAATGCATTTGCTTCATAAATCTGTCTGTCGAGCTCATCTGCAGTATGGCCCGATGCAACAACGCTCATATCGGAAGGTTTGTTTTTCATAATAAATTTGAGAAGCTCAAGTCTTTCTTCAAATGAAAGAAAGAATATTTCGCTTGACTGACAAATTGCAAAAATTCCGTCAACTCCGTTGTTATGGTACCATTCCATAATCTGAAGCACACCGTTATAGTCTATTTTATTATCATCGGTAAAAGGAGTTACCATTGTAGGATATACACCGTCAGGAATATTTTTGATCATAATAAATCACTCCGTAAATATAAAATAAGCGACAGTTTTCTGCCGCTTATAAGTTTAATATTTATGCTTATTTTTGTCAATGCTATGACGTTAATTTTTTTCTCATCTGTTCAAGAACAATTTTTTCTCTTCTTGATACCTGAACTTGAGTCATACCGAGTTTATCAGCAATTCTGCTTTGCGTCATACCTCCGTAATATCTTAATTCAATCATAGTTTTGTCACGTTCGTCAAGCGAATTTATAACTTGTCTGAGTGCAAGCAAATCCGAGATTTCATTTTCATGTGATTCAACAGGTAAATCAATCTGAAATTCATCATTATCATTAACCGTGAGCGAAAAAACAGGTAATGTTGCATTAAGAAGCATTGCCGTTTCTGTTTGATCCATACCAAGTGTTTCAGCAAGTTCACTTACAGTCGGCTCTCTGCCGAGTTTAACTGTAATTTCATCTTTTTGTTTCATAACAAGCCTTGATTTTTCTTTAACGGCTCTTCCGATTTTAACTGTTCCGCCATCACGGAAAATACGCTTTATTTCGCCGAGAATAACCGGTACTGCATATGTTGAAAAAGAATAGCCTCTTTCTTTATCAAAATTATCAGCCGCTTTTATAAGCCCTACACAACCCGCCTGAACAAGGTCATCAAAATCGACTCCCCTCCCTTTGAATCTGTTCGCACAGGAATAGACAAGGCCGAGATTTTCTTCAACAAGCTTATTTCTTTCTGTTTTAATTTCAAGCATCACTTTCTCCGCGAGAAACAAACTTTTTTTCAAGAGTAACGGTTGTTCCTTTGTTAAGTTTTGAAGTAACCTTGATTTTATCGCAAAAGCTCTCCATAACCGCAAATCCAAGGCC
>JAXJVE010000290.1:0-9022 GCA_036308705.1 Acutalibacteraceae bacterium | reverse complement strand
TCATTTATCGGAGTTATTGCTTCGATAATTCCCGCACTTATTCTTCCTTATTACTCGGTTATCGGCGGTTGGGTAACAAAATATTTTACCGTATTTGTTATCGGCGGTATGAACGATGCTGCATCAGGTTCATATTTTGGCGAGTTTATTTCAAAACCCGTTGAACCTATTGGTTGGTTCCTTGTATTTATGGGTCTTACTGCAGTGATAGTTCTTTTCGGCGTTGAAAAAGGCGTTGAAAAGGTAAGCAAGTTTATGATGCCCGTTCTTGTTGTGATAACTATATTTATAGCTATCTACACAATGTTCCAGCCCGGTGCAATGGAAGGTGTAAAATATTATCTTTTACCCGATTTCAGCAAGTTCAGTGCAACAACCGTTCTTGCGGCAATGGGTCAGCTTTTCTATTCAATGTCGCTTGCAATGGGTATTATGATTACCTACGGTTCATATATGAAAAAAGAAGTGAACCTTGAAAAGTCTGTAAGACAGATTGAACTTTTTGATACAGGTATTGCATTCTTTGCAGGCCTTATGGTTATCCCCGCAGTTTTCACAGCCCCGAATGCAGAACTTAAAGCGGGCCCCGGTCTTATGTTTGGCGTTCTTCCCGGTGTTTTTGAGAGAATGAAGGGCGGTGCAATAATCGGAGCGGTATTCTTCCTTCTTGTTCTTTTTGCAGCACTCACTTCATCAATTTCTCTTATGGAAACCGTTGTTTCAATTGTAAAAGATAAATTCGGCTGGAACAGAAAGCTTGTTTGTCTTGCTGTATTTGTATTCTGTGTTGTGCTTGGTGTGCCTTCGTGCCTCGGCTACAGTGTATGGGCAGATTTTGATATCGGCGGCAAGCAGATTCTTGATATTTTTGATTTCACAACAAACAGCGTTATGATGCCGATTGTAGCATTGCTGACCTGTATTTTTATCGGCTATGTTATCAAACCCAAGGCACTTATCGAAGAGGTTGAAATCAGCGGACCTTTCAAAGCAAAAAAACTTTTCACAGTTGTTATCAAATATGTTGCTCCCGTGTGCATCGTTGCTATTCTTGTATTCTCGGTTGCGGAAGCGTTCGGATTTATAACAGTTTAAAATTAAACCGCCGTTGTTTTTACAGCGGCGGTTATTTCTTGCAAAATGTATAAAACTATGATAAAATAAAATCAGAAAGGGGAGATTACAATGAGTTCAAACGTATATTTTTCAAGAGAAATAACACCCGAAAAGGTGCTTGAACTTTATAAAATGCTCGGTAAAAACCTTGAAGGCAGGGTAGCTGTAAAAGTTCATTCGGGTGAAAAGGGTAATCAGAATTTCCTCAAGCCCGATTTTTGGGAGCCGATTATCGGATACGTTGGCGGAACTGTTGTTGAATGTAATACCGCATATAACGGTGCAAGAAATACAACCGAAAAGCACCTTGAACTTTTCAAGGAGCACGGCTGGGATATATTCTCTGTTGATTTGCTTGATGCGGAAGGCCCCGATAAGGTGCTCGATATTCCCAACGGCAAAAAGATAAAGAAAAACTATGTCGGCAAAAACATTGAAAATTATGATTCAATGCTTGTGCTTTCTCATTTTAAAGGTCATCCGATGGGCGGATACGGCGGAGCGATAAAACAGCTTTCAATCGGCGTTGCTTCGTCTTACGGAAAAGGCTATATCCACGGTGTTGGCAATCCCGACGATTTCTGGAATTCAGACCACGATTCATTTCTCGAATCAATGGCGGATGCGGCAGCATCTGTTGTAGAATATTTTAACGGCAACATCCTTTATGTTAATGTTATGAAGAATATGAGTGTTGACTGTGACTGCTGTGCCGTTGCGGAAGACCCTTGCATTGCCGATATCGGTATTCTTGTTTCGGATGACCCTGTTGCCATTGATAAAGCCTGTGTAGACCTTGTTTATGCTTGCTCGGATGAAGGTAAACCTCATCTTATTGAGCGTATTGAAAGCAGAAACGGTATTCACACCATTGAGGCTGCAGAAGAGCTTGGTTACGGCACAACTGACTATAATCTTATAGAAGTATAACAAAAAGGCCTGTAAAGTTAATCGCTTTACAGGTCTGGTTTTATTTGTGAACGTATTGACCGTGAATTGCGGTTTTGTTGCCTCTTTGAATTGCAAATTCGGGGCATCTGTGCAAACATCCGAGGCACATCGCACATTTTTCTTTAACCCAAACAGGTTTGCCGTTCTGAATTTTAATTGCCTCAACGGGGCAGAGCTTTTCACAAAGTCCGCACCCCGTACAGTTGTTGTTTACCGAAAGCGATGAAGTGTTACGCATATTTTCATAGCCTTTATATGCGTTTTCGCAAAACGGTAAGCGGTGTAAATCATAGTTGCCGCAAATATTGTTTTTTATTTTGCGGATAATTTTATCAATACTTTTATCGGCTCTGATATTAATTTTTTCAATCTTTTCTTTGTTGCTCACATCATAAACGGGAGTCCAGGTATCGGGCATTTTCACCGAATAATGTGCGTTGCAGATGATATTCTTTTCTTCGAGCAATTCTTTCAACTGTTTTGTTGCACAGCCTGAAAAACCGCCGAATGTAACAACGGTAAAAACATAGCCGTTTTTCATATTAAGGTTAAGATTATTTATAAAATCAATTACCGTAATCGGCAGACCGAAATTATATACAGGGCAAACAAAACCGATTTTTTCATCAGGCTGAGCAATAAAATTGAATTTATCGTTTTTTAAACAGTCGGCAATAGGGATTGCTCTGTCACCGATATTTTCTGCAATTTTTTCGGCAACGTGTTTACTGTTGCCCGTGGCTGAAAAATAAAAAATCAAAATATCACCTGAATTTATTTCATAAACTGCTTTGTAAGTCGCTTTGCAAGTTCGGGAACAGATATGAGAACTGTAAGAACAGCAAAAGCGATAAGCATTGAAGTCCAGTCAAATGTGCGTGCAAGCATTTTTTGAGCTGCATTTACCAAATCTATAACGGAAATGTATCCTGCAATACAGCTCCACTTTGTTATCGTACTGATAAGTCCGAACCCGTTGCAAAGCATATTTTTCAAAAGAGAAGAATCTTTGTTATAATGTGCGGGCATATAGCTTATAAAACATATTGAAAATGCAATTATAACACAAGCAATCCTCGGCAATGTTTCTCCGTCAAATAAATATCCTGGCAAATAAAACAAAATCAGGGTTATTATGAGCGGGCAAAGAACTTCTGTCGGAAAACTGAGCCAGTTGAATATGGAATATGTAACCTTGTTTATGCTTGAAAGAAAAGTGAATAAGCAGCCGATTCCAAGCGGAATAACAGATGATAAAACAATTATGAGCAAGGTGTTTATAAGCCCTTCAACCCAAAGAGGCATAGAATCGTTGATTAACATAAAAGTTACATCCTTTCTTTTAATGTTTATCGCATATATATACATTGCAGATTGCGTCCGCTTTGCGTCTGTCGGAAAAAAGTGCGGTAACTTTCACCTTCTCGCCCTGAATACCGTCGGGGAGCGGTAGGAAGAATGTGTTGTTTTTATCGCTGCCGCAAACGCAGTGCTCCCATTGATTTGCCTTGTAGTCGGGTGCTCTGTGAGGGAAGCCGAAGAGTTTGCCCCCGATTTCGGCAACGCAATATACACATTCCTCACCGTGCACACCTTCAACTGCAACGGTAAGCTTTGCACCGCTTTTGTATTCGGGAAGAATAAATTCATTTGATTTTGAAACTGCAACTTTTTTGTGGCGGTAATGTGCCTGCATATTGTTTGCAAACGGATTTTCGGTTTTTATCTCCTTGCCGTCTTTTATAAATCTTACGGCAAAAATTCTGTCAACGGGGTTTTCAATTCTGAGATATCTCATTTTACCGCCGATACCGTAGTTTGAAACAACTCTTTTACCGTGGAGGTCATAGAGTGTGTGTGCAGTGAATTTAATGATTTTTGCAGTATAATCATCATCGGCAATGCTGATTTTTACGAAATCCGAGCTTTTCCATTCGGCAAGGTCGGTTGAATATTCAGCAACAAGCGGTAATCTCTGAGTTTCAACTTCTCGTGTGGCGTAATCGCCGCTGAAAAATTCAATTTCCACGCTGTCACATTCAATCTCTTTGCCGAAATCAACTCTCAGACAGCCGCCGAATACTCTCAGGTTCATATCGCAGTATGTTTTGCTCTGTGAATCATAGAAAGTTTCGGGGTTGCCGTCAAACATATTCTTTGCCTCGCAACCTCTGAGTGCGTAATATTCCTGATTAAAAAAGGCATCTCTTGCCGCTTTCACTTCGGGAATTGCGGTTTCGCCTGAACGGAGAAGGCTTCTTATTTCAAGCGAATCGTTGGTTATATCAAACATTGCGGTTTCATAGAGCAATTCGCCGTTTTCGGGATTCTTTTCTTCACTGTCAAGGCTTCCGATATATTCGGGGGCTTTTTCTTTTATATTGGTTGCATCCGCTTTCATAAAGAAAGACTTTTCACCTTTGCTGAGAAGAAGGATATCTTCACAACCCGATTTAAGGATTTTAACCTCAACGGGCATTCCGTCTTTGGTTTCTTTTATCATTTCATATTCGCAGTTTATGAGCATAGGCTCGGATTCATCGGCAACCGCAATTTCGATAAGTGTTGCCCTGAAAGGCATAAGCTCAATTTCAACGGTATCACCGTTATTGAAAAATCCGAGGTGCTTTTCATACGGATGATGAATATTGACTGCAACGGGAAGGGGAGTATCAATCCCTGTTTCTTCACCGATTTTAACCGTGATTTTCTTTGTTTCCCACGAATTGTTGCCTGTTGAAATAAACCTTTTAGTGTTTGTGCCTCTTGATACTGCGTATTCGCCGTAGCCTTCGGGCAAAACAATGCCGTCAACAAGAATTGCTGAATTTCTTGCGTGAAGGTTATATACTCTTGAAAGTTTCGGCAGTTCGTCATCACGCATAAGCCAAGGGTTACCGTAGATTTCGGGGGCAAGGATTGAACGGTTGAATGCCTGATAAATCAGTTCATCCTCAAAATAATCGATTGAAGAGGATATGCATACGCCGTGGTCTTCCGCAAGGCGGTCAAGGTTATCGGTATGTCCTCTTGTGAACATATAGCCCCTGTTGTGCATTGCGGTCTGTTTATTGCAGGTGCTGACATCAACGTATGTTTCATCGCCGTTCCAGAGATATGTTGTAACATATTTTTCAGCCTCATAGAATTCAAGGCGGTGATTGAGCACAACAAGGTCAGGCGAATATTTTCTGCATTCTTTGAGCATTTCGGCAAAAACGCCCGCCTTTTCGGGTCTGAGTCTGCCGCATACGCCGTCAAGCTTGAAAAGTGCAAAGTTATGGTCACGGCACAGATGAACAAAGAAATCGAAACGCTCTTTTTCGGTTTCGGGAGTATCGCCGTAACCGTCGGGGCTTCCCCACAAACCGAAGCGTATACCAAGCTTTTCGGCTTCTTTTACTACATTGTTATATTCATCAGGATACTGACTGCGGAATTTTTCACCGTCAAGTTTTCCGTATCCTTCGCTAGCACCGTCAAAATTGCCTGCATCCCAGGCGTATATTCTGAGCTGCATACCGTATGTATCTTTGAGATATCTGAAAAAGTCAAGGTTAATTAGAGTATGCTTTTCGGTTGAACCTTCGTTTGTGTTGTTTATCCACGAAAAATATTGCGGGATTGACGGCGTTTTGTTATCCGCACCCGCTGTTTTTGCAGTTTTAATCATATCGGAAACTCCTTTTGTTTGCTGATTAAAATATAACATAATATCCTTATATTTTCAACCGCGTTTCGTTGACTTTTAAATGAGCACAATATATAATTAATGTATAATTATTGCAGAAAGGAACGGAACAATGAAACTTCTCAATAAACTCAGGCATACTCCCGACGGTTGGGAAACCACACCGCTTGAGCGAAAAAGCTATTATCTTTATTTTGCGGGTCAGAATGCAGTATATTTTTTGCTTGCAAATTATCTGACAACTTATCTTGTTTTTCTCGGCATAGACCCTCTTAAATCGGGTGCGGTTATGATTGCGGTTAAGATATGGGATGCAATCAACGATGCCATTTTCGGTGCGATTTTTGACTCTGTTAAGTTCAAAAGCGGCAAGAAGTATCTGCCATGGCTTAAAATTTCAACTGTTCTTATTCCGATTACAACTGTGTTGCTTTTCTGCATACCGTCAGGTTCGGGCGAAATGACAAAGCTTCTTTGGTTTGCAATTGCTTATGTTGTGTGGGATACCGCCTATACGCTTTGCGATGTGCCGATTTACGGCTCAATTACCGCAATGACCCGTAACCTTGGCGAAAGAAGTTCAATGCTTTCATATAAGAGCATCTGGGCGGGTGTAGGTATTGCGTTCATTACACTTGCAGGTACCGTTCTTGTCAGCGAACACGTTGGTGCAAGCTATTCCGTTGTTGCGATTGCAACCGCAGTTTTTGCGTTTGTTACCATGCTTCCCGTTCTCAAAACTCTCAAAGAACGTCACACAGGTACCGATGATGAGAATTTCACTATCGGCAAGATGTTCAGATATCTTTTCAAAAACAAATATCTTCTCATTTATTATATCGGCTATTTCTTCTATTCAGCCGCAAACATAAGCGGTTCACTCAAGCTTCTTGTTTCATATTATCTGTTTAACGATACTCTTTTTGCACTTGTTGTTGATGCTTGCGGAATGATTCCGTCGCTTATTTTCTCGCTTCTTGTTCCCGCAATGCTCAAAAAGATTGATAAAATGAAGCTTTACCGTATCTGCTGTGTGCTTATGGTTGTTCTTAGTCTTATTATGTGGATTATCGGATATGACAACCTTATCCTTCACATTGTGCTTTATGTTATCCGTTCAATTCCTCTTTCAATCATCGGCGTTATTATGTTTATCTTCACTCCCGACTGTGCCGAATACGGCAAGTTCAAAACAGGCACGGATGCAAAGGGTATCACATTCTCTATTCAGACATTTATGGTTAAGCTTACCGCTGCAATCTCAAGTGCGATGGGTATGTTCATCCTCGGTCTTGAATCAACAGGCTGGATTGATGCAACCGTTGAGAGTTTTGAGGAACTCAAGGCACTCGGAATTCAGCAGACAGACCATGCACTCGATGTGCTCTGGTTCAGCTATGTAATGATTCCCGCAATCGGTTGCCTTATCGCTTATGTAATATGGATATTCTACAGGCTCAACGATAAGGATGTTCAGATTATGACCGACTGCAACACAGGGAAAATCTCACGCCAGCGTGCACGCAAACTGCTCAGCAGGAAATATTGATAAAACAAAAAGCCTTGTTCTCGTGATTGAGAACAAGGCTTTTTTGTTAATCATACTTATTTTCAAAAATAGCGGGGGTTTTAAAATCGTGTACTATTTTTTCCTGGTTATCGGAGATAACACTTTCATCGGTGGGTGAAGAAATAAATGTATCAGCATATTCTATTTTGACATCTGTTTTTTTATAGTCTCCGATGTCTTCTGTATAGTAAATTAAACAACCGCTGTCATTATAAGTATATGTGTATTCATTTTCTAATCTGGCTTCCTTGAGATTTGTTTCATAGTTAGTTTTATAACCATACTGTGCTGCGCGAGTTAAATCACCGGCAGAGTTATATTCAAACTCACAGTATTCAGTTTCGATATTTCCGCTTTTGTAACAGTTATATACAATTTTTTTTGTTAACTTACCGCTTGCAGAATATTCATATGTAGTTTCGGTACCACCATTTTTATTATCATCATAGAATGTGCGCCTTTTAATTAAATTTCCGTTTGCATCGTATGTGGATAATTTAATTTGGGGAACAACAGGTTTGCTGTTATTTTTATAATAATCCTTATAGTAAATATAAGATGTTTCCTTAACAACATTTCCGTTTTCGTCATATTCATATTCTTTTGTTGTGTAGACTTTTCCGTCGTCGTGATATGTTATTTCTTTTATAATATTTTGATTTGAATCATATTCTAAATCAGCATTGGTTTTATCGTTGCCGTATTCGTCATACTCATAAACTTTAGAGTCAAGAATATTTCCGTTGTAATCGGTATCTTTAAAACTGATTTTTCTTCCGAGTTCGTCATATTCATATGAAAGCTTGCGAACAAAATCATCTTCATCGGTATAGATTTTTTCTTCACGTAAAAGACCGTTGTCGTTGTAATAATGCAATCTGTAATTGATTATTTCGCCGTCATCATTTAAAAAAGTAATTTTGTTTATGAGTTGGTTTGTCTGGTCGATTTGTTCTGCAGATTCTGAACCGACGGATTCGGCGGTCTTATCTTTTTTTCCTGAGCCTGCTCCGAGACCAACGAATGTGAGGAGTACAACGGCAGAAAGAAATGCAGACAGAATTCTGGTTATTTTATTTTTTTTCATAAATTTTCCTCCATATACAAAGAGTTCGATTGTATTAACTGTGTATCTCACTCGCTGTAATTTCGATGTTATTATAAAGAAACATCAGACACATCATAACGTTGATCTCGTCAAATGATGTGTCTGGTTTTTATCAATGATTAAATTTTTAAATTCACAGTCTGATTGCTGAGAATGGCTTTATTACGAGCCATAGAGAGTAACAAGGTTCTGACGAAGTCAGGTTCTTATTTCATTGCCTCTTCAACAGCAACTGCGCAAGCAACTGTCATACCAACCATGGGGTTGTTACCTGCACCGATGAGACCCATCATTTCAACGTGTGCGGGAACTGATGATGAACCTGCAAACTGTGCGTCTGAGTGCATACGACCCATTGTATCTGTCATACCGTAGGAAGCGGGGCCTGCAGCCATATTGTCAGGATGGAGAGTTCTTCCTGTACCGCCGCCGGAAGCAACGGAGAAGTACTTCTTGCCCTGTTCGATGCATTCCTTCTTATAGGTGCCAGCAACAGGATGCTGGAAACGAGTGGGGTTGGTGGAGTTGCCGGTAATGGAATCATCAACACCTTCCAGATGCATGATAGCAACACCCTCACGGACAT
>JAXJVE010000289.1:0-5306 GCA_036308705.1 Acutalibacteraceae bacterium | reverse complement strand
TCTTAATTCAGCAACATTTGTAACTCTGTATGCCTTGCAGCCGTAACCTTCTGCAATTTTTGCAAAATCAATGGGAACAATGGGGCCGTCAAGCATACCTGTGAGGGGATTTCTTGCAAGGAACTGTGTTCCGAATGTGTCTGTGCCCTGATTGTTCTGAAGGTTTTCGATGCATCCCCAACCTGAGTTGTCAAAGAGCATAACGTTGATTTTTGCACCTTCCATAACTGCGGTGTAAAGTTCGCTGTGAAGCATAAGGAAGCTTCCGTCGCCAACCATTGTATAAACTTCTCTGTCAGGCTCTGCAAGTTTAGCACCAAGTGCACCGCAGATTTCATAACCCATACAAGAGAAACCGTATTCCATATGGTATGTTTTGGGTACCGATGAACGCCAGAGTCTTTGCATACATCCGGGAAGGCTGCCCGATGAACCGATTGCAACTGAGTTTTTATCAATAAGTCTGTTGATTTCACCAAGAGCTCTTGTCTGAGAAAGACCTTCGTTCAGGCTTACGCTGTAGCAACGGTCAACTTCTGCGATATATTCTTCTTTTATCTGACAAAGTTCATTGTCATCCCATTTTGAATAATAATCTCTTACCGAAAGTGCTCCCATAATATCGAGCATAGCGGTTTTTGCGTCTGCAATAACGGAGATTGCATCCATCTTGAATGCGTCAAACGAGCAGACGTTGATTGAAAGCATCTTCACATCAGGATTCTGGAATCCCCATTTTGAAGCGGTTGTAAAGTCTGTGAGGCGTGTACCTACGGCAATAATAAGGTCAGCCTGCTTTGAAAGAATATTTGCTGCGGGGCCGCCCGTAACACCGATACCGCCCATATTAAGAGGTAAATCCCAACGGATATTTCCTTTACCGGCCTGAGTTTCGCCTATGGGAATGTTGAATTTTTCTGCAAAGAACTGTGCGGTTTCCCATGCTTCGGAATATGTAACACCGCCGCCTACGATAAGAAGAGGCTTTTCACTCTTCATAATGGCATCAACGGCTGCGTTGATTTCACGCTGAGAAGGTGAGCGTCTGTCAAGATACCATACTCTCTTGTTAAGGAAATAATCGGGATAGTCAAATGCTTCGCCTTCAACATCCTGAGGCATTGCAAGGCATACCGCACCTGTTTCTGCAGGGTCGGTAAGAACACGCATTGCGTTGAGGCAAGCGGTCATAAGCTGCTCGGGTCTTGAAATTCTGTCCCAATATTTACAAACAGCTTTGAATGAATCGTTTGCAGTGATTGTGTAGTTTGAAGGCTGTTCAATCTGCTGAAGAACAGGGTCAGGCTGACGGCATGCAAAAGTATCACCGGGGAGCAGAAGAAGAGGGATACGATTTGCGGTTGCGGTACCTGCAGCGGTTACCATATTGAGAGCACCGGGGCCGATTGATGATGTGCAGGCGATAATCTGACGGCGGTTTTTCTGCTTTGCAAATGCCATAGCGGCGTGTGCCATACCTTGTTCATTATGTCCTTGATAGAACTTAAGGTTGTGTCCGCCCTGCTCAAGAGCCTGTCCGATACCTACAACGCATCCGTGACCGAATATTCCGAAAATACCGTCAACAAATTTTGTTTCAACGCCGTCAAAGCTGATATACTGATTATCAAGGAATTTGACAAGAGCCTGTGCCATAGTAAGCTTCATATTATTTTCTCCTTGTATGTTATTTCATCGGCGGCCACATATCCGCTTCTTTTTCGCTGTCTGTAACCCAAAGATGCTCCTCAACAAATGTGGGAGTAATATACGGATTACCGTCAAGATGTCTGATTACCCAGAGATACCAGAGAGCATAGCCGGGTGCAGTAGTCTGGGGATGTGTTTCTTCTTTTGTGATGAAAACGGTTGAGTTCTGATGTGTTTTAACAACATCTTCGCCGAGTTCAGCAAAGCCGTAGCCGTTTTCGGGAAGGAATTTATAAAAATAAATTTCGGGCTGCGGATGCCAGTGGGGAGGATAGCTTGACCATTTGCCGGGGAATCCTATAACTTCACCTACAACAAGATTTGAATAAGGTGCGTTTGAATAATCAAATACAGTACGGACAATTCTTGTTGAAGCCTCACGCATTGTGCCTGCACCTCTGTTTTCGTTTCGGCATTCTTCGGGAGTGTAAAGCTTTGAGGGGAATGTGCGTTCGTTATCAGTTCTCTGAATAACGATTTCGGTATCGCTTGCAGCTTTGAATGTAACCTTAACATCGTTTGCAACGTGAAGCACCCAGGGGCAATAATCAAAGCAGTTGGGACGGTTTACGCTTACACTGTTATCTTCCCATTCAAATGTCATTTCACCGCTGATAAGAAGATATGCTCTTTCAAGATGCTGTTCTTCGCTGAAAACATCGCCTGCTTTGAGCTTTAAAATACCGAAATCCATTAAGCTGTTGTGGATTTTGTTGTCAATTGTTGTGATTTCGTGATAACCGTAGTCATAAACTTGCGGACCTCTTATATGCCTCATAAACTGTCCTTTCCTGAGAAAATAATCTCATTGAGTAAATTATAATTGCATTTAAATAATTATATACCATATATAGTAACATTTCAAGCGGTTAAATACAAAAATGATAAAATAAAAAATCAAAAAAATTCATAAAAGGGCTTGACAACAGCACACAAATGATATATTATATTAAAGCTGTCTAAAACAGTTCAACAAAATATGATCCATTAGCTCAGTCGGTAGAGCACTTGACTTTTAATCAAGGTGTCCGGAGTTCGAATCTCCGATGGATCACCAAAAACTCCGTAACAAATGTTGCGGAGTTTTTTTATTGCTGATTTGAACAGATAAACAAAACTGATTTTTCTGAGAAATAAATTATGGATTTTTAATTTCTTTTATGCTATGATTATTTTAACAGACTGTGAGAGGAGGCGGAATATGATTAAAACACAGAAAAAAACGCTGATTTACCTTATCTGTGCTATGGTTCTTGCAATGGCAGGTATACTCTATAACGGCATCAACTTTCCGCTTACCAACTCGTTTTCAGGAAATACATTTACAATTCTGCCTCACATAATTTTTGTTGCGCTGTCGTTCGGCTGGGTTATTTCCGTTCGGCGCAGAATTCTTGATAAACGAATCCGAAGCTATCTGATTTCCGTCGGTCTGCTTATGTCATTCTGGCTTGCTGAGCGTACTGCAAAATGGTTTTTTGTTTCCGAATTCTCCGACCTTTGCAGATATATGTGGTATGCTTTTTACATTCCGATGATTTTCATTCCGCTTCTCGGTGTGTTTATCACAACCTATATCGGCAAACCCGAAACATACAAAATGCCGTGGTGGTTCAATCTTCTTTATATTCCTGCATTCGCACTCATTCTTTTTGTTTTCACAAACGATTTTCATAATCTTGTGTTTGAATTTCCAAACGGAATTTACTATTTTAACGAACAATATGAATACGGTTTTGGTTTTTATATTGTATGTGCTTGGTTCATCATTCTGGGCTTTTATTTTGTTGTTGCTCTTGCACTCAAGAGCCGTGTGCCGGGCAGTAAAACATTCCAGAAATTGCCGCTTATCATCATGGCTTGCTCCGTTGTTTTCTGGGTGCTTTATGCTCTCGGTCTTATCAGAGCCGACCTTACCGCAGTTGACTGCCTTATGATTACTCTTCTTCTTGAAAGTGCAATCGAAAGCGGTCTTATCCGTTCAAATGCGGGTTACACGGAATTCTTTGAAATTTCAACGGTTGCGGCACAGGTTGTTGATAAGAATTATCAGACGATGTATATTTCTTCCTATGCCGATGATTTGCCCGAAGATGTGATGCAAAGCGCATTGGACAAACCCGTTGAACTCGGAAAAACAATGCTTCACGGCAAGCCTGTTTCGGGCGGATATGTATTCTGGCAGAATGATATAAAAGAAATAAAAAAGCTGATGAAGAGCCTTGAAGAAACACGTGAAAGGCTCAGCGAAAACAACTTTCTGCTGAAAGCCGAAATTGATATGAACGAGCAGAAAGCACGTTTTGAAGAAAAAAACAGACTCTATGACCGTATTGCCCGTGACGTTTCATCCCAGCTTATAAAAGCCGACGAACTGCTCGTTCAGGCAAAACAAAATCCTGAAGAGGCTCACAATGCACTGGCGAAAATCTGTGTTATAAGTGCTTACATAAAACGAAGAAGTAATCTGCTTTTGCTCAGCGAAGAAAACAAAATCATTTCTTCATCGGAACTTGAATTCTGCCTTCGTGAATCGCTTGACAATATCCGCTTGCTCGGTGTTCACTCATCGTTAAAGAGCAGATGCTCAGGCGATCTGGATGTTGAAAATGCAGTTGCCGTTTACGACTTGTTTGAAAAAACAGCCGAGTTATTCATTGACGATATCAACGCACTTATGGTATCGCTCAGATGTGAAAACTCCGCCATAAAACTCACTCTTCAGACGGGTCTGAATGACGGTGCCGATATTTCTGCGCTGAATACTCTTTCACTCAATGGCGGAAGCGTAACCTGCGATGTTGATGAAAACGACGTTGCGGTTTACGTTCTTCTTTCAGAAGGAGGTGCATCGGATGATTAACCTTCTTGAAACGGGAACATATTTCCAGGCATTTTTTATGTCGGTTTTATTTCTTGAAGCCGTAATGAATGTCTGCTGTATTCCCAATCTTTTTATCCGTGATTACAAGCCTCTAACAAAGGTGTTTACCGTTCTTTTCAATCTTGCGGGTTTTGCTCTGCTCGTTGTTCTCACAACTGGAATAAATGCATTTATTTTCAACCGTGATATTCCGTATCCGAGCATACTGCTTCTTGAAAATGCGGAATATTCGCTGATTTATATTCTGGCAAATCTTGCTTTTCTTGTTTTTCTTGGTATCGGAGAAATCCGTTACCGCGTAAACAGCGTTTCGTCGCTCTCGATAAAAGAAAGCTTCGACCATCTTCCGACAGGTCTTTGCTTTTCAAAGGCAAACGGTACCGTTCAGCTTGTAAACCACAAAATGAACGAACTTGGATATATTCTGACGGGCGAAGAAATTCAGAATGCCAACAAATTCTGGAAGGCGCTTTTAAACGGCGATGTTCTTTCCGATGTTCATCGGATTACCGACAGCTCTCAACCCGAATACCGCCTATCTGACGGAACGGTTTATACTTTCAGGCGTGAAAAAGTTGAAAATGTTTTTCAGATTACCGCAACCGACACAACAAGCCTTCATAAACTTACAAACAGACTTCGCATGAACAACGAAGAGCTTGAAGAAATGAATGCAAGACTCAGACATTACGGTGAGACCGTTGACGCTGTC
>JAXJVE010000288.1:0-1252 GCA_036308705.1 Acutalibacteraceae bacterium | reverse complement strand
ATCTGCATCCGTACATAATCGGCGGGCAAGCTGAACGCATATGAACTTCCTTTGCGCCGTGGCTGTAAAGGAAATCAACCGTTTCACGAAGCTGAGTGCCTCTTACGATACTGTCGTCAACAAAAAGAAGGCTCTTGCCCTGAATAAGGTCGTGCACGGGCACCATCTTCATTTTTGCAACCTTGCTTCTCTCGGTCTGGCTTGTGGGCATAAAGCTTCTGGGCCAGGTGGGAGTATATTTGATAAAAGGTCTTGCAAACGGGATTTTGCTTTCGTTTGCATATCCGATAGCGTGGGGAGTACCCGAATCGGGAACACCGCTGACGGAATCAATGCCGTCGCAAAGACCGTTCTTTGTATCTTCACGAGCCATAATGGCACCGTTTCTTGATCTCATAACCTCAACGCTGACACCTTCGTAGCAAGCGGTGGGGTAGCCGTAGTAACTCCAGAGGAAAGCACAGATTTTGAGTTTCTTCTGAGGCTCGGCAAGAGTATGAACTCTGTCGGGGTATATTCTTACGATTTCGGCGGGACCGAGTTCTTTAACGAATTCGTAATCGAGCTTTTCAAAAGCAAATGATTCAAACGATACGCAGTAGCCGTCCATATCTTTACCGATAAGAATGGGAAGTCTGCCGACCTTATCTCTTGCGGCGATGATGCTGCCGTCTTCAAGAAGAATGAGAAGAGAGAGCGAACCGTCAATCTTATCCTGTGCGTAGCGTATGCCGTCAACAAAATTATCTTTCTGATTTATGAGTGCGGCAACAAGCTCTGTTGAGTTGATTTTGCCCGATGTCATTGTGTTGAAATGGCATCCGCCCTGTGAAAGGAATTCATCAACAAGCTCGTCCGAATTGTTGATACAGCCGATAACCGTTATGGCGTAAGTGCCGAGGTTTGAACGGATGAGAATGGGCTGAGGGTCGCTGTCGCTGATACAGCCGATACAGGCGTTGCCGTGCATCTCATCAACAATTCCCGCAAACTTTGTGCGGAAAGGAGAGTTTTCAATGTTGTGAATATCACGCTGAAAGCCCTTTTTATCGTTGACCGCAGCCATACCGCCTCTGCGTGTGCCGAGATGGGAATGGTAGTCAACGCCGAAAAATACATCCAGAACAACATCTCTTCTTGACGTTGCACCGAAAAATCCTCCCATAAAAATACCTCCGAGTATATTTTAAATGCAAAGTTAAAAGTGTAAAGTGCAAAGTTTCGGATAGGCTCTGCCTATGACCGATTATAT
>JAXJVE010000287.1:0-2897 GCA_036308705.1 Acutalibacteraceae bacterium | reverse complement strand
TAATCTCCGCATCTATTGCGAATTGAAGAATTTGTTTTACATCTGTTATATTGACCATCTTATCATCCTCACAAATTCTTATTTGTCGATTTGATTATACCACTCAATCAAAAAAAAGCAACAGTTTCAGCAACACTTATTGTTCTACTCAATAAATTCTTTTTTTATTTTTTGAGTTGTCTGCCGTGGTTCTTCCTGCTCGTGATATTTAACATTCGCAAGAACTTTTGAAATAATTGTTTTTGCACGTTTGAGTTCTTCAAGGCTGCCGTAGTTACTTTCAATCAAAGTGACATCGACGGCTTTTTCTTTTTGCAATTTTTCGATTTCGGCTTTTAATGATTTGGTTGTAGCTTTCGGGTTTTCATCAACCCATCTCTTTGCCCGATAGAATGAATTTAATTCCTTGCTGTGTTCGGTTTTGAATTTATCTCTGCCGAATTTCTTTTTTGCATACTCATCGGCAACGGATTTATATTTCTCATAATCGCCGAGGAATTTAATTCCTTTTTTGAGTTCTTTGATTCTTTCATCTGCGGTATCGATACGGCTTTGAATTGTAGATACTTCTTCAATCATTTTCCATAAAGAATCTGCGGTGGTGACGTTACGTTGCTGAAGAAATGTTACTATCTGCGAAACTTGTTTCAGATCAACTGCAAGATCTTTATTGTAGAAATATCTGCTCTTACCACTGTGAGCTTCTTGTCGGGAGTTCAGGTAGTCGATGAGAATATCTGCGATGGTCGGTTCTTTTTCTTCTTTGAATTCGGAAAGAATTTTTTTGATTTCTTCAATCCATTCTATCAATTCAGCAAGTGCTTTTCGCAAATGTTTTCTCACAGAGTTGAATTTAACGATGTCCCGATTCAGAGTGCCGAGAAACGTAACTTCACCTCTGTTTTCCATTTCCGATGCGGCGGGTCCGAGATGAACTGTCGGCACTAAATCTATTCCCTGACGTTCATAAGAACGCATATCAATTCTTTCAGGTCGGTTGTTTTTCTCAAGATATTCGTTGACTTTTTCTTCCCATGCGTGCCGCCAGATTTCCGCATTTTCTCTTTTGTTCCAATCAACAATATCTTCACGGTGTTCGCCGATGCGGTTGCCGTGTTCATCAAGTTCATAAACCTTTCTGCACTTCGGAAGCCAGTTTCCGTTTTCATCAATCGCTCTCATCGTCAGCATAATATGTGTGTGCGGATTGCCGTCACCTTTATCGTGAACGGCAAAATCGCAACACATTCCTTTTGAAACAAATTGCTCACGGCAATAACTTCTGACAAGTTCCGCATACTGGTCGGTTGGAATCTCTATCGGAAGTGCGATGATAATTTTTCGGGCAAGCTGAGAGTTCCATTGTGTTTCAACTTTCTCGGCGGAGTTCCACAAAGTTTCTCTGTCGAGATATTCTTGCGGTGCGTTCTGAGGAAGAAGAATTTCGGAATGGATAACTTCGTTTTGCTTTCGCAAATAATTTTTGGTTCGGTTATCATACTCGGAGAAAAGTTTTGAACCACTCTGATAAGCAGCTCCGGCAACAGCGGATTTATTTTCACTACGTTTTTGTATTGAAATCTGAAAATGGGTACAGGATATTTTTATCACGCTCCTTTCAATTTGGGGTAGACGAAGTCGCAGGGGTGAAACCCTTGTCTGATGAAATCAGCGGAACGTTGTTCCGAGTGTTTTTGCAAAAAACCGCAATGGCACCTCTACGGGGTCCCCGAAAAGTTCAAAAAACTTTTTGGGGAAGAGGAAGAACAGCGGAGTGATTGAGTTTTCGGGCAAACAAAGTTTGAAGCACGGAAACGAAAGATACGCAGCTTGTTCAGACGTGGTGTATAATTGCGCACTTTTACAAAGTGGTGTTTTCGTTGCTCTCTCTGAATTGCTCAATCGCCCTGCCGACAGCTTCGGGATGAAATGCAATTTTCAGAATTTCTTCAACCTGCTCGTCGGTCAGTTCGTTGGGACAACCGAGAAACTTTTCAAGCATTGCTCCACGGGTGCAGAGTCTGTGAGTACGTTCTTTCCGTGTCAGTAAATTTATCTGTGACTCATAATATTTGCTTTTGTTATGCAACACCTTCAGTTCAGCTTCGCCCTTCGATAACATTTCACGAAGTTCGTCAACGGATTTGTTTTTCAGATTTTCATTTGACAATAATTTTTTCTCCTTTTTCTTTCACAAAAAATATTTTAAAATTCAAGACAAACAAATGTTCGACATAATTCTATATCATTTTCACTTTGTTGTCAATAGGCGGAAATAAAAAGCAGGCAACACAAAAATGTTACCTGCTTCAAACGAAAATATAATTTTATCAGTTGGTTGTAGAAAAGCCGACGGGGTTTTAATCCGTCGGCTTTAGTAATTATTTGATTATCAGAACATCGCTACTATCCAGTTGAAGATAAATACAACGTGAGATGAGAGCCAGTGAAGAGCATCCCATACAAAGTGGAACAGACGCATTGAGAAATAGTCGCTGGGATTATTGATAATCTCAATGAGGTTATCGCACTGTGCCTTGTATTCATTGAGTTTTGCTTTTTCGGCTTCGCCCATATTCTCATCTGCAAGAAGTTCATCAATCTTTGCTTTGAGAGCTTCAATTTCATCTTCGTAGAAAATCGTAACTCTTTCTTCATCGAACATTTCAAGTTCTGAACCGATAGCGTCAACTTCTGAACCTGCCTTTTCGATTTCTTCAAGGAGTGCTTCAAGGTCAGCCTTGATTTCATCGTATTCAGCCTTCTGTTCTTCGGTGAGGTTATCGGGATTTACATTTTCGATTTCGGCAATCTTTTCTTCGATAGCAGCCTTATCGTCACTTGTAACCTTTTCGGGATTGAAGTTGTTTTCAAAAGCTCCGATATCTTCAATCTGC
>JAXJVE010000286.1:0-1614 GCA_036308705.1 Acutalibacteraceae bacterium | reverse complement strand
TAACTCGTTTTACACCCTCAACAATATCGTCAACATAAGTAAAATCTCTTTTGCAGTTTCCGAAATTAAAAATCTGTATGTTATCCCCTGCTCTGAGCTTATTTGTGAAGCCGAAATAAGCCATATCGGGTCTGCCTGCGGGGCCGTAAACGGTGAAGAAGCGAAGACCCGTTGAAGGGATATTATAAAGCTTTGAATATGAATGAGCCATAAGCTCGTTGCTCTTTTTGGTTGCCGCATAAAGGCTTACGGGGTTATCAACCTTATCGTCGGTGCTGTAGGGAATCTTTTTATTCGAGCCGTAAACACTCGATGAGCTTGCATAAACAAGATGCTCAACGGGATAATTTCGGCAAGCTTCAAGGATATTATAGAAGCCGATGATGTTGCTCTCAATATAAACGTCGGGGTTTGTTATTGAATAACGTACGCCTGCCTGAGCCGCAAGGTTAACAACAACGTCAAAGCCGTATTTCTCAAAACATTCATCAATAAGCGGTTTATCGGCAATATTGCCTTTTATGAAAACCCATTCGCACGATGATTTTTCGGCTGCGAGATTTTCGATTTCGGCAAGTCTGTATTCCTTGATTGAAACGTCATAATAATCATTCATATTGTCGATGCCGACAATTTTAATTTTATCAACCGTTTTCATAAGCTCAATAACGAGATTTGAGCCGATAAAACCTGCGGCACCCGTAACGAAAACGGTTTTTCCGCTTAAATTAACATTCTGTGATAACATAATTTCACCTTATCCGTAAATAAATTTATTCACTCTTCTTGCGGCATCGTCAATGTTGAATGAAACGATTGCCATTCCGTTATAGTATTTATAGGTGTAAGCATCGCTGTAAGGGATATGCTGCGATTCCATATTAAGTCCGCTTGACATCGCATTGGTTGCAACAGACGTTACCATACTTGTAAGCTCAGTAAGGCTTATATTTGTTTTGATAAGACCGAATGCGAAATCGGTAAGCTCATAAATTTCAGAAAGGCTCTTTTCTTTTATTATCTTCTCCGCAACGGTTTCGATAACCTTTCTCTGCCTTTCGGTACGCTTGAAGTCACTGTCAATCTTTCTGATTCTCATATAAACAAGGGCTCTGTCACCGTTAAACTTGTTGGGGCCTACATTGTATTGAACGTGACCGTTGCTGTAGTTTGTCATATAATCAACCTCTTTTTGTGTAAGGCTGATTGTTATTCCGCCGACCTTGTCGATGAAATCGGTAACACCGTTGAAATCAATAACAACAAATCGCTGAATATCAAGGTCAAAAAGCTGATTGACAGTATTAACCGCAAGACCGATGCCGTCAAACGAATATGCGGCATTGATTCTGTTCCATCCTCTGCCTTCAATGGGAACAAGCGAATCTCGGAGGATTGAAACCATTTTGACTGCGCCTGTTTTTTTGTTGTATGAAACAACTATCATTGCGTCGCTTCTGCCTCTTTCACGGGTAACGTCACGTGAATCGGTGCCGATAACAAGGATGTTTTCAATGTTCGGGTCTTTCTTTGCAACTTATAGATGGGGGTTTTGCCGTAAACACTTTTTGCGTTTTCGTTGCGTCCGAAAGAAGCGTTTCTGTCATAGCTGTC
>JAXJVE010000285.1:0-4000 GCA_036308705.1 Acutalibacteraceae bacterium | reverse complement strand
TTTCCCGCCGACAACATCACCGAGTTTTTCAAGGACTGTGCCGAGATGCGAAACTTCTCCGAAAACTCTTGTGTTTTCGTGACCGCAATGGTCAACAACCGCACCGTGGAATTTCTCGTGACCGCCGCGGCTCTTTCTCCATTGGAAATACTGAACGCTGTCCGCACCGTGGGCAACTGCCTGAATTGACGAAAGCTCCTGCATACCGGGTTTGGGGAGTTTGTTGATATCGTGCCAGTTTACAAGTGAAGGTGTGCTTTCCATCATAAAGAAGGGCTGACCGTCTTTCATCGAGCGGAATGCATCGTGAACAAATGCGGTGTTAACGGCAACGGAAATGTTATCGCCCTTATCCCAGGCGGGGTAGTTATCCCACGAAATAAGGTCAAGATGTTTTGCGAATTTCTGATAATCAATGCCGTCATACATATTCATAAAGTTGGTTGTTATGGGTATGTCGGGCGTGATTTCACGAAGGGGAGCAATCTCGTTTTCATAAAACGAAATATGGCTGTCCGAAACAAATCTGTTCCAGCAAAGCTTCATTGCCGATACGTGATTTTCGCCTCTTGATTTGGGTGAATTAATCTGGCTCCAGTCGTTCATTCTGTGGCTCCAGAAACCGTTCCACCATTTATCGTTGAGTTCATCAATGTCGTTGTGATAATATTCCTTAACCCAATTTCTGAACGCTTCCTGACAAAGCTCGCAATGACATTCTCCGCAGTATTCGTTGGAGATATGCCACATTTTGAGAGCGGGGTGGTTCTTATATCTTTCGGCAATGATTCGGTTGATGTTGCGTACTTTTTCTCTGTAAACAGGGGATGTAAGGCAATGGTTATGGCGAACACCGAATTCGTTGCGTATTCCGTTTTCTTCAACACGGAGCACTTCGGGTATTTCTGAGCAAGCCAGGGCGGTCTTGCACCCGAGGGAGTTGCAAGGATAACCGAAATTCCGTTTGCGTGGAGCTTATCCATCATAGTATCGAGCCATTCAAAATTATAAACGCCTTCTTCAGGCTCGATAAGTGACCACGAAAAAATGCTGATTGTTGCACTGTTTATATGTGCAAGCTTCATAAGACGCATATCTTCATCCCATATTTCGGGAGTTTTTATCCACTGATCGGGGTTGTAATCTCCGCCGTGAATTATGTGATTGAAAAATTTCTTTTCCATATTTGTCACATCCTGAATATTATTTTGTCTGATTATATCACAGCAAACAGAAAATAACAATAATACATATCAATAAGATATTGCCTTTTTAATGAAATAATGATAAAATTCAATATATATCTGAACAGGAGAAAATATTATGAGAAATATTAAATTGATAAACAAGGAATGGCTTTTTACAAAAGATGCAAAATCCGCACCGTCAACTCTTCCCGACGGCTGGACTGCGTTGGATCTGCCTTATACCTGGAACGGTAAAGACGGTCAGGACGGCGGTAACGATTATTACAGAGGCACCTGCTATTTTGCAAAATCAATCAAAGCCGATGATTTGCCCGAAGGCGAAGTGAAATATCTTCAGTTCGACGGTGTTAATTCATCCTGCGAAGTTTTCTGGAACGGAAAAAGCATTGCAAAGCACGACGGCGGTTATTCAACCTTCAGAGCAAAAATCGAAAATATCAAAGATGAAAATATCCTTGCCCTTGCGGTTGATAATTCATCAAACGACAGAGTTTATCCTCAGAATGCCGATTTCACATTCTACGGCGGTATTTACCGTGATGTGAGCGTTATCGGTGTTGCAAAAACACATTTTGACCTTGATTATTACGGCTCGCCCTCAATTATGGTAACCCCCGAAATCAGCGGTAATGATGCGGTTGTTAAAATAAAAACATTCATAAACGATGATGATAACTGCACAGTAAAATATGAAATCATTGCCGACGGCGAAGTTGTTGCCTGCGAAGAGAAAAAAGGCGATGACGAAGCAAAAATAAAAATTGAAAATGTTCATCTCTGGAACGGCGTCAAAGACCCTTATCTTTACACCGCAAAAGCAACTCTTGTCTGCGGTGGCGAGGCGGTTGATGAAATTTCAACCCGTTTCGGTTGCCGTACCTTTAAGATTGACCCCGAAAAAGGATTTTTCCTTAACGGCAAAGAATATCCCCTCAGAGGTGTTTCACGCCATCAGGACAGACCCGATATAGGTAACGCACTCCTTCCCGAACATCATAAGGAAGATATTGAGCTTATTGTTGAAATGGGTGCAAACACTATCCGCCTTGCCCATTATCAGCATTCTCAGGTTTTTTATGACCTCTGCGATGAAGCGGGTCTTGTTATCTGGGCTGAAATTCCCTATATTTCAAGGCATATGCCCAACGGCTACGAAAACACCGTTACTCAGATGAAGGAGCTTATTGTTCAGAACTATAACCATCCTTCAATCGTTGTATGGGGTCTTTCAAACGAAATCACCATTGCGGGTGCATCTGACCCCGATCTTATCAGAAACCACAAAAAGCTCAATGAGATCTGCCACGAGATGGATAAAACCCGTCTTACAACCATCGCTTCGGTAACAATGTGTTCGATTGATTCTGAATATGTTCATATCAGCGATGTGCTTTCATATAATCATTATTTCGGTTGGTACGGCGGTACAACCGATATGAACGGCCCCTGGTTTGATGAGTTTCATAAAAAATATCCCGAAAAGCCCATCGGTCTGAGCGAATACGGTTGCGAAGCTCTTGACTGGCATACATCAAATCCTGTTCAGGGCGACTATACCGAGGAGTATCAGTCATATTATCACGAAGAACTTATAAAGCAGATTGCCGAACGTCCCTATCTCTGGGCAACTCACGTATGGAATATGTTTGATTTTGCTGCTGATGCCCGTGCAGAAGGCGGCGAAAACGGAATGAACCACAAAGGTCTTGTTACCTTTGACAGAAAATATAAGAAAGACTCTTTCTATGCATATCAGGCATGGCTTTCGGATAAGCCGATGCTTCATCTCTGCTCAAAGAGATATGTTGACAGGGTTGAAGATGTAACAAAAGTTACCGTTTATTCAAACTGCGATGAGGTTGAACTTTTTGCAAACGGAGAAAGTGTCGGCAAGCAGAAAAAAGGCAAGTATCCCTTCTATTATTTTGAAGTTAAGAACGAAGGCGAAACAACCCTTGTTGCCAAAGCGGGCGGTCTTGAAGATTCAGCCGTTATCAGAAAAGTTGATACACCCAACGAAGCCTATATAATGAAAGAGGAAGGCGAGGTTATCAACTGGTTTGATATCACTATGCCCGACGGCAGATTTTCAATCAACGATACTATCGGCGATATAATGTCCACCCTCAAAGGTAAGATTACAATGGTTAAAGTTCTGCTCAGAATCAAGAACGCAATGACCTCAGGCAAAGATAAGGACGGCAAGAGTGTTGGCGGATTTGAAGTTGCGGGCTTTAAGCTCAATATGGGAATGATAAAAAATGTTTACGGTCTTGCAAAAGGCTTTACCGTTAAACGAATTTTCTCAATGCTTGGCGGTAAGTTTACCAAAGAACAGATTCTTGAAATCAACGCAATGCTCAACAAGGTGAAAAAGCCCAAAAAGCAATAATAAAAATATGCGTAAAAGTCTGTACGGAAACTGTTTCCGTACAGACTTTTTTCTTGGAAAAATTTTGATAATTTTAATGCAACAAATTCAGGGCTTTGTAACACTTATATAATGAAGAGATAATCATTCAGGATTATCAATGGGGACAAAAAGTATAAAACAAAGAATTTATTTCTTTACAGGGGGACAACAGAATATGAAACTCGGCAGTAAAATCGAAAACCTCGCTCTTATGAAGATTGCGGGGCTTCCCGTGCCCGATTTTGAAACTTTTGCGTTCAGCGAACTTGTTGAATCAAGCGAAAAAATCGAAAATGCACTCAGGGAAGGTGAAGGCAAAACGGCAGAGGAAAAAAGCCGTCTGCTCAAAAAAGCGGTAAAAGAATCCGTTGCGGTATCA
>JAXJVE010000284.1:0-5372 GCA_036308705.1 Acutalibacteraceae bacterium | reverse complement strand
GAAGAATACTGCTTCTATGAATCAGGCAGCAGAGACTTCAGCTTCACTTTCATTTATAAACTTGCACAGGTTTGTGATGTTGAAATTACCGATATTATGGAAGGCAGCAGCCCCAGCCTTACCGAATATACTCTCACAAGAAAAGGCGAAGGAATGCCTATAACAAGAAGAGAAGGCTATGTTTATAACCGCCTTGCTCCTTTCTTCAAAAATAAAATTGCAGAGCCCTTCAGAGTGGTTATCCCTTATTCGGAAGAAGCTCTCAATCCTCCTTACCACTGTGTTTCACACTCAGGTCAGGAGATGAATATTGTTATCAAAGGTGCTCTCAAGGTTATTATCGGTGACAGAACAGAAACTCTCAACGAGGGCGACTGCATTTATTTTGATTCATCAGTTCCGCATTGTGAAATTGCAGTCGGCGGTCAGGAATGTGAATTCTACGCAATCGTTATTTCACCCGACGGTTCATCGGAACTTACCGAATGTGTTGAAGAAATTAAAATTCCCAGCACAACAAACGTTGACCTTGCAAACCTTCAGAATCCCGTTTATGCAAAATTCATTGAAACAACTCACGATGAAAACGGCGTTCTTAACGGCATTTCATTTAAAAATGACGATAAATTCAATTTTGCGTTTGATGTTGTTGATGAACTTGCAAAGAAAAGCCCCGATAAAACCGCAATGCTTCATGTCGAAAATGACGGAACAGAAAGACGTTTCACTTTTGCGGATATAAGCCGTGAATCTTCAAGAACAGCCAACTATTTCAAGTCACTCGGCATCAAAAAAGGCGACAGAGTAATGCTTGTTCTTAAGCGTCATTATCAGTTCTGGTTCTCAATCATCGCTCTTCATAAAATCGGTGCAATCGTTGTTCCTGCAACAAATCAGCTTGTTGAACACGATTTTGAATACCGTTTCAATGCGGGTCAGATAAGTGCAATCGTTTGTACTGCAGACGGTGATGTAGCTCATCAGGTTGATCTTGCGGCAGATAAGAGCGAGTTCCTTAAAACAAAAATCATCGCTCACGGCAGCCGTGAGGGTTGGCATAATTTTGACGAAGAATATCTTGCTTTCAGCGATGTTTTTGAAAAGCCTTCTGCTGAAGAAGGTGCGTTCGGATATGATCCGATGCTTATGTTCTTCACTTCAGGTACAACAGGTTATCCCAAAATCGCAATGCACAGCCACAGATATCCCCTCGGCCATTTCATTACTGCAAAATATTGGCATAATGTTGACCCCAACGGTCTTCATTTCACAATATCCGATACAGGCTGGGGTAAAGCTCTCTGGGGCAAGCTCTACGGTCAGTGGCTTTGCGAAGCCGGTGTTTTCACCTATGACTTTGACCGCTTTGTTGCCGATGATATTCTTAAGCTTATCGGCAAGCACAAAATTACAACCTTCTGTGCACCGCCCACAATGTACCGCTTCTTTATAAAAGAAGATCTTGCAAAATATGACCTTAAATCGATTAAATATGCAACAACAGCGGGCGAAGCACTTAACCCCGAAGTGTTCCAGCAGTTCCTTAAAGCAACAGGTATCAGACTTATGGAAGGCTTTGGTCAGACCGAAACAACTCTTGCAATCGGTAACTTTGTCGGTTCATCAATCAAGGTTGGTTCAATGGGTAAGCCCAGCCCCTTGTTTGATGTTGATCTTATCACATCCGAAGGTACAGTTGCAAAGGTTGGCGAGGTTGGTGAAATCGTTGTAAGAACAGATGCGGGTTCACCCTGCGGTCTGTTTATGGAATACTACCGTGACGAGCAGAAAACAACAGAAGCATGGCACGATGATATTTATCACACAGGTGATACCGCATGGCGTGATGAAGACGGTTTCTTCTGGTATGTCGGCAGAGTTGATGATCTTATCAAGTCATCAGGCTACCGTATCGGACCTTTTGAGATTGAAAGCGTTATTATGGAACTTCCCTATGTTCTTGAATGTGCTGTATCGGCTGCACCTGATGAAATCAGAGGTCAGGTTGTTAAAGCAGATATCGTTCTTACCAAGGGAACAGAAAAAACCGATGCTCTCAAGAAAGAAATTCAGAAATACGTTAAGGAGCGTACAGCACCTTATAAGTACCCCAGAATTGTTGAGTTCAGAGATGAGCTTCCCAAAACAATCAGCGGTAAAATCAGACGTGTTGACCTGAGAGCAGGTAAATAATAAAAACATCCCCGAGTTTAATTAACTCGGGGATTAATTTTTATCTTATTGTTTCAAATCCGGGCTGATATGCCATAAACACATTGCTCTTGTTACCGTAAGCGGCAATTGTGAAGTCATAATCATCTGCAACGAGTGTTGCTCTCTTTATGATTTTATCTGCATCTGATGAGCCGCCGAGGATATCGAATGTACTGTGAAGAGCTGATTTGAGAAGGTATGAAGCAAGAGGTGTTTTATATACGCTGAGCCTTGCCGTGCCGCTTGCATCCGCTGTTACGGCAGCTTTTACGTTTTCAATGTAAGCGGCGGTATCATTAATCTTTTCAGGCTTTGCGATTTCATAAAATTCACCAAGACCGTTGTATGCGGTGGGGAATGAAGGAGCTACATAGATAAGACCTCTGCTGTTTGCTTCTTCGATAAGAGTTGACTGAACAGAACTGTCTGTTGAGAAAACTGCAACATCTTTGCCTTCAATCTTCTTGTTGAGATAAAGTCTTGCAACAGATTCTTTTATATATTTCTGAGCACCTGCAATACCTGCGGTTTTGTTGGTGTCTTCACTGCTTTCATACATATAGGTTATACCCTGAGCTTCACAAGCTGTTTTGAAAGCGTCGATTTCGCCTCTGATAAGGGGGTTCTTAGAGATATGACGTGAGATTGAATATGTAACAAAATATTTTGCACCCTGAGCTTTTGCCTGGGCAACGATATCTTCTGCAGCTTTTACCCAATCAACACAATAAACAAGATTTGCGAGGGTTGAAAGTTCGTTTATATCCTCTTCGGGTTCAATGCAAACCGTAACAAGCTGAGGATTGATTTCTTTTGCTTTATAAATTGCATTTCTTGTAAACTGAACAGCTCTTGCATAAATGATTGCACCGATTTCAGGGTTGTTTGCAAGCTCTTTTGAAATGGTTATTATACCGGGATCTCCGCCTTCAAGAATACGGCTGTCTTTGTATTCCTTAACAATAACAGTATCGGGATATTCAGCGGCAAGCTCCTGAGCTGCTCTGTAATCTTCGGGGAACTGTGATTCGGGTGCAACAAGAATTGCAACTTTTTTATCGGGTACAACAAGCTCATCAGCCTGAATTGTATCGGAAGGCTTTTCTTCTGCAGGTTCTTTTTTGCATGAAGCAAATGCGAATATAAGAATAAAAGCAAGCGTTGCGGCAATTATTCTTCTGAAAATTTTGCTTGTGTTTTTCATAATACTACCTCTTCTGTTTTTGATGAAAATTGTGTTTTTTCTCCAAAAAGTTCAGTCAGACCGAGAGGAGAAAGGATTTGTATTTTGTTGCTTAAGGTAAAAAGCCAGCCTATAAGCGAGTAATCAATGGTGGTGCATACTTTGGCAATACAATAGCCGTCTTCGTCATCCTTGCGGAATTCAACAGGATAATTGAAATGGTTTTCAATTATATCTATATCTTCCGTTCTGAATCTGAGTAAAAGCCAGTTTTTCTTTGCAAGATTCAAACCGACGGGGGAGTGACCGAAATAATTCTCTGCTGAATCAGGGCTGCCTGTAAATTCAACTGCATCATTGCCGATAACGGCACTTTCGATTCGTGAGATATGAATGTATTCCGCTTTTTGCGGGCTGTTTGCTTGTGTGAATACAAGTACAACGGTTCCGTTTGTAACAGCGAGCACAACAGGGTTAACGGTAATATATATATAATCTCTTGAAGTTGAAAACGAATCGCCGGGGATGGGATAAGATACTTTAAGCTCAAGCTGTTTTTTCTCTTTGATTGCAACCCTGATATTTTTTATGCTGTCGCCGAGTTCTTTGCGCTCAGGTGAGAGCTTGTTAAGATTCACCATTGTGTCAAGAACAAGGTTGAGGGTTGGAATACAGGTGCATCGCCTGAGATATTTCTTGATATATTCAACATCATTATCGGTGAGAAGCTCGGATGAGAAAACAGATTCAAGAATAAGGCTTATTGCTTCCTGAGAAAAAGCTTTTGCAATGTAATATCCCTTTTTGGGCTGAGAAACAGCTATGATTTTTATGGGTGTTGTGTTGACGGCTCTTATGTCGGATAAAACAGTTCTTTTTGATACGTTGTATCCGTAATCATTCAGAAAATTGCATATTTCTTCAATACTGAGAATGTTCTGCTCATCGGAATACATCGTCATAATTTCAACAAGGCTGAGAAGTCTTGTTCTTGCGTTGGTGTTTTCTTGCAGTTTAACCACCGCTTTCCTGGTTTTTATTCGCCGGGATTAATATGTGAGCTTTTTGTTGGTTTCGATAAGAACATTTTCGTCTATTTTGAGAACTTTTCTGTCGTAACTGTAAATGCCGTTTACTTCAAATTCAACGTCACTTACCTGAGTGTAAACTGTTGCACAAAGACCTTTTTTGATAAGTCTGAGAATCTGATGATCGTGAAGATTCTTATATGCGGCAGAGAGTTTTTCGCTGTTTCTGAACATTATATATCCGAATGACTTCTTGGGATTCCATACATGACCTTCTATATTCCAGCTGTATCCGCCGTATTCACTCAAAACATAAGGTCTGCCTTTCTTAGTGAACCAGAACGGGCCTGTAACAGGAACGATATATCTGTGCATACTCTTGAAATCGGGGCCTTTCTGATCATGCCAACCGCTTGCGTGGTCAACAAATCTTGAAGGATCGAGTTCTTTAACCTTGAGTGCAATTTCTTTTGCGTCAAACTGACCCCAACCTTCGTTGAAGGGTACCCAGCAGCAGATTGATACGCAGTTGTAAAGATTATCAATCATTTCCCAGAGTTCCTGACGGAATTCTTCACGCCATTCGGGTTCGCCGCGTTTGAAGCTCTTGTATTTGTTATCTTTTACATGAATGCTGAGGTTGGGGAGAGTGCCTGCGAGGGTGTTGCCGATGTATTGACCGCCGCTTACCATATCCTGCCATACAAGCATTCCGAGTCTGTCACAATGGTAATACCATCTGAGAGGTTCAGTCTTGATATGTTTTCTTAGCATATTGAAGCCGAGTCTTCTCATTTCTGCAATGTCAAAAATAATTGCTTCTTCACAAGGGGGAGTGAGCTGGCTTTCGGGCCAGTATCCCTTGTCAAGCAAGCCTTTCTTGAAATAAGGCTCGTTGTTGAGTGCGAGTCTGGGGTTTCCGTTGTTATCCTTGACAATCGAGAACT
>JAXJVE010000283.1:0-8436 GCA_036308705.1 Acutalibacteraceae bacterium | reverse complement strand
TGGTAGAGCAGTGGACTGAAAATCCACGTGTCGTTGGTTCAATTCCGACCGGAGGCACCAACAGGTGCGGATGTAGCTCATCTGGTAGAGCGCCACCTTGCCAAGGTGGAGGTAGCGAGTTCGAGCCTCGTCATCCGCTCCATTTTTTTTGCATAATTTCGTGCAGAAAATCATAACTTAATAATGTGTGGTGCCATAGCCAAGTGGTAAGGCACGAGTCTGCAAAACTCTGATTCCCCGGTTCAAATCCGGGTGGCACCTCCAGAAATCGACGAATTTCAACAGAAGTTCGTCGATTTTACTTTTTACCTCTTCACTAACCTTCGGGTTGATTTTTGGTAAGTAATAGTGAATAAGTTCAGGCGGGACACCTGTGCCTGATTGTAAATTCAGCTTGTGTGTGATATAATTATCTCGATAAAGAATTTGCAGGTGAGCATATGAACGGCGTAAATAAGACATTATATATCCCTTTGTATGGAAAATCGTATGTCAGCAAAAGGGGAATATTTCTTGATGATAAAAAAGCTGAAGAAATCTGGGAATCAGAGGGATTCGCACTTAAAGGAAAATCCAAATCGAAGTGGCTTGCTTACTATATGGGTGCCCGCTCTGCGGTATTTGACGAATGGATAAGAATGCAGATGACAGATGCACAGGATGCGGTGGTCATTCATATCGGCTGCGGAATGGATAGCCGTGTCATAAGAGTAGGAACCGAAAAACACAAATGGTATGATGTGGATTTTTCAGAGGTTATTGAAGAGAGAAAACGATACTATTCTGATTCTGCCAACTATCGAATGATTGCGGCTGATGTGAGGGATGGCAACTGGCTGACAAGTGTTCCCGAAAAGAAGTGTGCTGTTGTTGTTATGGAAGGTGTGAGTATGTATTTGACTATTGAGGATATGCGAAACCTGACAGATAGTCTGTGTGCTCATTTTGAAAACATTACACTTTTAGTGGATTGTTATACCTCTTTTGCTGCAAAAATGTCGAAGCACAGAAATCCGATAAATGATGTGGGTGTAACCGAGGTTTATGGCATAGATGACCCCAAAGATTATCAAAGCGAAAAATTTGCCTTTGAAAAAGAACACGCAATGATACCGCCAAAATACATAGATGAGCTGACCGGTATTGAGAAGTATATTTTCAGAAAACTGTATGCAGGAAGTTTTTCTGAAAAGCTGTATCGATTGTTTGAATATAGAAAAGTGTAAAATCCGCTTTGACGGGCTGTTGATGAATTAACGGACTTTTTTTCAAAATTCTCGTTTCACAATAAACACCCGATTGCAACATACAAAAAAGTATGATATAATCTTAACGATAAATAATTTGGTGAAACAGGCTGAATTTATATTTTAAAAAAGTAAAGCGGGAAATGATGATGAATAAGAAAATTATAATGCGAACTGTTTTGATCGTATTCCTGGCATTGGTTGCTGTTTTGATAACAGGAATAGTTTATTTTGAAATTGAACCTGAAAATACAAACATAGATTTTAAACCTGCTGATTCGCAGAAAGTGACAGACACAACAATAAAATTCAATTCTGACGGCAAGCTTAAAGTGTTGCATATTGCGGATACACATCTTAATTATGACAAGCATTTTGATGCATCAATTTGGGTGATTGCCGAAGCTTGTGATGTAGAAAAGCCCGATCTTGTTGTTCTTACGGGTGACAACACACATCCCAATGAGGAGCCTGAAAAAACCAAAAAGCTCATCAATGCTCTGATGAACATATTTGAATCAAGAAACATTCCCGTTGCCGTAACCTTCGGCAATCATGATTCAGAGTCAGGTCCGATGACAAGAGAAGATATTATGGAATATTACAATACTTTCTCTTGTGTGATATCTACCGATAACAGTATGAATTTCAAAAACTGTGCAACATTCAATATTCCGGTTCTTGCATCTGACAGCGACAAGGTTAAATTTAATCTTTGGGTATTTGATTCAGGTGATTATGATGAGGATGATCCGAGGCATTATGACCGTGTACGTACCGAACAGATTGAATGGTATAAGCAAACCTCTGCAAAACTCAAAGAGGAAAACGGCGGTGAAACCGTCAACTCTCTTGTTTTTCAGCATATAATTGTTCCCGAAATTTATGATGTACTCAAAAAAGTTGATTCAAAGCAACCTTATGCAATTGAGCATATCTACAACAAAGAGGAATATTACGCATTTAACCCCGAAAATATAAACTACGGTACTCTTAATGAAAAGCCTTGCCCCGGATATTATAACGACGGACAGTTTGATGCGTTGGTTGAAAACGGCGATGTGCTCGCAATGTTCACAGGTCACGACCACACAAATGCATTTGGTGTAAGAAACCAGGGTATTGATATTTACACTTCTCCCATGACTCGTTACAAGGGCCTGGCTTATACAACACAGTACGGCTACCGTGTGGTTGAAATTGATGAAAATGATACCTCAACTTATGAAACAAGAGTTGAGCGACTCTACGATGTTTTTGACTTCGGTTACATAAAAACCGCAAAAGAAAACGGCGACAAATATTCAAAGAGAATCGCTTTTGAGCTTGCGGTCAAAGGTAAGGTTCAGGAACTGTTTTTGAAAATTTATCAATCAGCAGTTGAACTCGTTACAGGCAGACAGGTTACATATCCTGATTGATTGTTTAAAATAAGAGATAAAAAAGAAGCACCGCTTGAGCAGTGCTTCTTTTTTTATATATCCGCATCGGTTATTCTTTCAATTTCGATTGATTCGGTATAAATTTCTTTCGGGTTGTTTTCGTCAAGAACAATCAGCCTTCCGCCTCTTTCCTGACCGTATGTGAAATATCCCGCACCGAGAGTCTGATAAAGGTCAATGCCGTCAATGTTTATGCGGAAATCGTTAATATGGTCGTGGCCGAAGAATGCGGCAATGATATCGCCCGTTTTCTTCCAGCTTTCAAATTGTCTTCTGTGGTTGTTGCTCATTTCAGGCGGGCACGGTTTTTCTCTGATTCTGCCTTCAAGAATTTCGTGACCGAATTTATAATAGTTCCCGTCACGGCTGAAAGTGTATTCATCATCTGCCGTCACGTCTTCAAAGCCGTCAAGCTCCTGCTGAACGGGTATGTGCTGAAACAGAATTGCAGGGAGGGGAATTCCGTTATTAGCTTCCTTTAATTCTGCTGCACGCTTTTCGTACCAATCAATCTGATCATCGTGTACGCAGTCATATCCCAGATTACCGTCTGCTTTTCTCTGATAATCGTTTGAATCAATGAGCCATATTGCAAATGCATCTTTGTTGCCTTTACTGTTTTTGATTGTTACACAGCAGTTACCGCAACCGTATACGTCGGCATCGTTGAGGTTTGAACGGCAATTCGGATACTCCATATACTGCATCATCTGAAATTCGGTGTGAAAACCTTCTTCACCGTCGTGATTGCCGAAAACAACGCAAAGAGGAATGTTTCTATCTCTTATGGGTGCGGTTATTCTTCTAATTGTATTCTGAACAAAATTATATGTAAATTCTTCCCAATATCCGCTTATGTTGTCCCCGCCGAAAACAACAAGATCGGGGCTTGTCTTTTCAACAAGTTTTTCGATAACGTTTATTGTTTCTTTATCACAGGCTATGGGATTTTCGGGGTTGGGGTCGTCGTCCATTTCAGGCTCAACGTTGTGTATGTCTGTTATATGCAGAATTCTGAATTTTCCGTCATCGCCGAATTTAAGCGGTGCGGGTTTTTCTCTCATAAATTTGCCTGAACTCCATTTGTGAGGCGTGCCCATTGCCGAAAGACAGGGGAGAGTCAGTCCCGTAAGAAATGATTTTAATATTTTACTCATATTGCATCTCCTGAAATATTTTTATATATTATATCATATTTGATCAATTTTGACAATATAATGTTTGACTTTAGTGTATATATTGTGCTAATATTTAAAAAAGGAGAAGATTTTTATGGGAAAACTTCGCGAAAAAGTCAGCCCGCTTTTTACGGAAATAAAAACCCATTGGAATACTCCCGCTGAGGGCAAATATGTCCCTTACAAAGAGTATAAAGATGTTGTTTTTGCCGTAGGCAGTAACTATGCGGGTTCAAAGGTGCTTGAGTATATCGGCTTCTTCTCGGCTTGTTACCTTATTATGTACCATTATAAACTGCCGTATCTTACTTTCTCGGTCATCGGTATTCTTAATATGCCTCTCGGCTATATTTCGGCACTGATATGGTGGTTTGTATGCGATAACCTCGGTTTCCTTCCAAAAAAGACCGAAAGGAAGCTGTATCTTGTATACGGATTGATGGCACTTTTCGGAATATCAACGATTATATTTGATTATTCTCAGATTTTTGTTCATCTCGGTTCGTTTATCGGTAATATAAATGCGTTTATCGGTGAACAGTGTGAAACAATTATCCCTATCCGTGATTACTACCCCGCATTTATAAATGACCTGATATCGGAATTGAGTTCAAAACTCGCAGGATTCAAAGGTGCAGGTGTAAATATCCCTGATTACAGTACACCGTTTATCAGATACCTCAACGGTCTTGAAGGTATGAATGCAACCGCTTGTTTCAAAACATTCGGTACTCATTTCCTTTATACAGGTTGGGTAGGTGCACGTAATATTTTCTGGCGTAAAAAGCTTCTCCCCAAATTCGGCAGATATAAATATTCGCTTTATTGCGACGTTGTGCCCAAGTGCATAATGGTTATTCTTATCGGTTGGCTTCCTGTTTACAACATCCCCGATGTTGCAACAAGAGTATGGGTTGCAAATCTTCTTTTTGCTACATATAACGTATTCGGCTTTGCCAATAATATCGAAACCTGTACAAAGAGCATAAGCCCCAATCTTCAGGAGAGAATCCTTGTCAGAAGCTATCCCGTAAAAATTTCTCATTTCCTCAATACCGTTGTCGGCGTTGTTATCAGCGTTGTTGTAGGCAGCCTTAAAAATGAATGGGCAGATATTAACTTCTACAGATTTGTTATTCCCGGTGCATTCATCATACTTGCAGCAATGACAATGATTTTTGCAGGCAGAATCAAAGAAAGAATACCTCAGCCTCCCGTTGAAAAGAAGGCACAGATCAAGTTCTGGGATGGCATGTTCGGTGTTCTGCATAATAAATATCTGCTGATAAATACCATAAAAGATCTCATCGACTCTCTGGGCAACGGTATGCTGCCGCTTGTTACGATTCTTTATCTTTATACATTCCGACTCAGCGGTCTGCCGTATACACTTATCGTTATGCTTATCTCCTTTGCGGGTACACCTCCCGATATGCTTTCGCCCTATTTCCTCAAGAGATTTTCATATAAGCAGATTATGATTTTCTATCAGCTCACAAGAGCGTTGGGTAATGCGGCGGTTGCGGCGGCAATGTGGTTCTGCGGCGATAATCTTACACTTTGCGGTACTATTTGTGTTGTTGTTCTGTTCTTTATGGAAATGACAAAAACCGTTCCCACCACCGCAGGTCACGATATGGGTGTTCGTATAGGCGATTATCAGATGTATCTTTCGGGTGAACGCCTTGAAAGTTTCACTGGCGTTTTCGGTTGGTTTACAGGCCCCATCACATCGTTTGTAGGCCTCCTTATTCCCCTTATGCTTCTCAAATACGGTTTTAACAGTAACTGGGACGTACTCTTTATTGATGATTCAAGAAGGAATATAATTGTTATTCCTCTTCTTGTTGACGTTGTCGGTTTCGTTCTTATGACAATTCCGTATTTCTTCTGGGATTACGACAGCAAAAAGCAGAATATGGTTATGGAAGTTCTCAAACGCCGTGCGGAGGTAACCGAAAAGAAGGCTGCCGAAGAGGGCGAAAAGGTTTCCGGCGGATATATAGGATAAGTGAGGTGAATTGATATGAGTAAAAAAGAAAAAAAGAAAGTTAAAACTCAGGCAGAAGAACCCATTGTTCTTGATATCCCCGAAGACGAGATATGGACTTATCAGGTTGAAGGTCTTGCGGCACCTCATGTCAACAAACCTTATAAATACTATGGTTTGAAGAAAGTTATTTTTGCACTTGTTATTATTGTTGCGGTATCGCTTTCAATGTATTTCAGCGTAAGAACCGTTCAGAAAGAAACCTTTGAATATGAGCAGACCCCTTCGGGCTATACGCTCACAAAATTCAGCAACAACGGTTTTATCACAACGCTTGATATTGACTATGTTTCAACGGTTGTTTATGCCGAAGAAGATGATTTTGAATTGGTCGAAACAAATGATAATGTTGATTTTATTATCAGGAAAGATGAAACCAAAAAAATTACTGCAGTAGGCCCTTACACACTCAACTGCGATGAAAAGGTGAAGGTAATAAATATCGGTGCTGATGTTGATTTTGTTGACCCGAAGGCATTCTATTCCTGCTGGGCACTCAGACAGATTGAGGTTGACGAAAACAATCCCAATTACTGTGATATCGACGGCGTTCTTTACAGTAAGGATAAAAAGAGGATTATCTGCAGACCATGTGACCACGACGCATATCTTGCCGAAAAATACGGTTTTGTTGATGCGGAAGGTAATGTGATTGAACCTGCTCCCGAAGATGCAAAATTTGAGCAGTATAAAAAAGATGTTCTCACCTATGTTGTGCCTTCATCGGTTGAAATCATCGGTGAGCTTTGCTTCAACTATGCAAATATGGTTGATGTTTATATCCCCGAAGGTGTAAAGAAAATCGAAACTCTCGGCTTCTTTGAAATTCCCCGCCTTGAAAGCATTTACAGCTATAAGGGTGAAAATACGGATACTCATTTCACGTCTGATGCCGTGCTCGGAGAAGTTTATCTTTCACTTCCTGAGGGTCTTGAATATATCGGCTCGGATGCGTTCAGCTACAATATGGCAATGAAATATGTTTATATACCAGATAGCGTAACGTATATCGGTCACCACGCATTCTGGGATACCGTATATAAAGAAGGCAATCTTATTGATGACTTGCTTTATTTGATAGGCAAAAAGCCGAATTACGCTGACGAAAACCTGAGAAGCATTAACAGAATCAACGTTGCCGCATCAAAAGAAGAATTCAAAGAAGTTGATACGGGTGACAGTTGGAGACCGCAGTTTGATTTTATGCTTTTCAAAAAGAGCGTAGATGTTGTATATGATGCTCAGAGAATGGAAAAACAATAATTTTATCCGTTAAATTTCTTTATAAGCATTGATTTGACATAATTGCAGGTATAAAATATTGTTTAAAAATTTTTTGAAAAAAGAAGTGTTTTAAATGAGTATGATTTTTGAAAGAAAACTCCCTATTCCTCAGGAGGTGAAGGAGCAGTATCCTCTTACGTTTGAACTTGAAAATCTCGTAGCCAAAAGAGCTGTTGAGATAAAAGATGTTTTTACAGGTAAGAGTGACAGGCTCGTTCTTGTTATCGGCCCTTGTTCGGCAGATAATGAAGACAGCGTTATTGATTATATTTCACGCCTTCGTACCGTTCAGGAAAAGGTGAGCGATAAAATACTTATTATTCCCCGTATTTATACCAACAAGCCCAGAACAACGGGTGACGGCTATAAGGGTATGCTTCATCAGCCCAATCCCAACGAAAAGCCCGATATGTATAAGGGCATTGTTGCTATCAGAGAGCTTCATATGAGAGCACTCAGAGAAACAGGATTCTCATGTGCCGATGAAATGCTCTATCCCGAGAACTACAGATATCTGAGCGATATTCTTGCGTATGTTGCAATCGGAGCCCGTTCTGTTGAAAATCAGCAGCACAGACTTGTTTCAAGCGGTCTTGATATTCCTGTAGGTATGAAAAACCCCACAAGCGGCGATATCTCCGTTATGATGAATTCAATAACCGCAGCTCAGCATAAGCATACTTTCATTTACAGAGGCTGGGAGGTTCATTCAGAGGGCAATCCCTGTGCACACGCAATTCTCCGTGGCTATGTCAACAAACACGGTCAGTCAATGCCGAACTATCATTATGAAGACCTTCTTCATCTTGCAGAAACTTATGCCTCAAGCGGGCTTGCAAACCCAGGCGTAATCGTTGATACAAACCACGCAAACTCAGGCAAAAAGTATCTTGAACAGGTCAGAATTGCCAAGGAAGTTATCCACAGCTGCCATCATAATGCAGATGTCAGAAAGCTCGTAAAAGGCTTTATGATTGAAAGCTATATTGAAGACGGTGCACAGAAAATAGGGGAGTGTATTTACGGCAAATCAATCACCGACCCCTGCCTTGGTTGGGAGAAAACAGAAAAACTTATTTACGAAATTGCAGATTTGATATAGGAGAAAATATTATGTACGAAAATAATTGGGAATCACTTAACAAACGCCCCGTTCCTGAATGGTTCGGCGATGCGAAATTCGGTATTTTTATTCATTGGGGACTTTATTCCGTTCCTGCATATACCAAAAAGCG
>JAXJVE010000282.1:0-2449 GCA_036308705.1 Acutalibacteraceae bacterium | reverse complement strand
ATCCTGATCTGTAAGAACATTCTTCTTTGAGTTGAGACCCTTAAGAAGTGCGGGAGCCTTAGGCTTCTTCACAAGTGTTTCTCTGCCGTTACGAACAAGCTGGTTAAAGGTAGGCAATAAACTCTCTCCTTTCATTAATATTATATCGTGACGAAACCCCGCACTTTTTCAAGTGCAGGAATTTCGGACACCACAATTTTGTATTTTAACACATATTATCTCGGTTTGTCAACACTTTCTACAAAAATCACTCAGCATTTTCGTTAATATTGACTGTGTTTCCTGTGGGATACACTTCAACATTATTATAACACTTCATGCCGGTACCTGAAGGAAGCAGTTTACCGATGATAACATTTTCCTTAAGACCCATAAGAGGATCAACCTTGCCCTTGATAGCGGCATCGGTAAGAACTCTTGTTGTCTCCTGGAATGATGCAGCTGAAAGGAATGAATCAGTTGCAAGTGAAGCCTTGGTGATACCCATAAGAGTGGGCATATAAGTTGCAAGCTGAGGCTCTGTGCCTGCTTCTGCAGCTTCTTTAAGAATACGCTCGTTTTCAAGACGGAATTCCATCTTTTCAACCACAACGCCGGGAAGGAACTTCGATGCACCGGGTTCTGCGATTCTTACCTTTCTCATCATCTGACGAACGATAACTTCGATATGCTTATCGTTGATATCAACACCCTGCATACGGTAAGTTCTCTGAACTTCTCTGATGAGGTAATCGTGAACAGCTTCAACACCGAGAATAGCAAGAATATCGTGGGGATTCTGTGCACCTTCGGTAAGCTGAGCACCCTTGGCAACCTTCTGACCTTCCATAACCTTAAGACGGAAGCCGTAAGGAATGAGGTAAGTCTTCTCTTCGCCATCGTCGCCTGTAACAACAACGTGCTGGCTCTTCTTGATTTCTCTGAATGAAACAACACCGTCGATTTCGCTCATGATAGCGAGCATCTTGGGTTTACGTGCTTCAAAGAGTTCTTCGATTCTGGGAAGACCGGTTGTGATATCTGACTGGTCGGCAGCACCACCGGTGTGGAATGTTCTCATTGTAAGCTGAGTACCGGGTTCACCGATTGACTGAGCAGCGATGATACCTACTGCTTCACCGACTGTTACGGGATCGCCTGTTGCAAGGTTAGCACCGTAGCACTTGATACATACACCGTGTTCTGCACAGCATGAAAGAAGTGAGCGAATCTTGATCTGTGCTTTTGCACCTTCGGGAAGTTCGCCTGCAGCAATCTTTCTGTCGGTTTCACGCTGAACGCTTGCTGCAACCTTTTCTGCAACAATGTCGGTCATCATTACATCTTTTGATGCAAGGAATTCGCCTGTTGCGGGGTCGATATAATCTTCAAGAAGGAATCTGCCTGTAAGTCTTTCTGCAAGACCAACAATCTTTCTGCCGCCGAACTTGGGATCGCCGTCATAGATATCATATACATTAATACCTTCTGTGCAGTGGCAGTCTTCCTGACGGATAATAACATCCTGTGAAACGTCAACAAGTCGACGTGTAAGGTAACCTGAGTCAGCGGTACGAAGAGCTGTATCGGCAAGACCTTTACGGGCACCACGGGATGAAATGAAGTATTCTGAAATGTTGAGGCCTTCTCGGTAGTTAGCCTTGATGGGAACCTCAATTGTTTTACCTGCGGTATTGGCGATAAGACCACGCATACCTGCAAGCTGACGAAGCTGTGAATCGTTACCACGGGCACCTGAGTCAAGCATCATATTGATGGGGTTGAACTTCTTGAAGTTCTTCTTGAGCTCTGCAGCAACTTCCTTGGTACATTCTTCCCAAGCCTTGATAACGCCTTCTGAACGTTCGTCGTTTGTGATAAGACCTCTGTCGTAATGCTTGCTTACCTCTGCAACACGCTTTTCAGCCTTCTGAATGAGTTCCTTCTTTGCGGGAGGAATAGTAGCATCAACAACAGCAACGGTGATACCGCTTCGTGTTGAGTATCTGTAACCCTGAGCCTTGATTTTATCAAGAACATCAGCTGCGGTTGCAGTACCGTGAACTTTGATACAGCGGTCAATAATCTTACCGAGCACCTTCTTGTTAACAAGCTGGTCAACTTCGGGTGTGAAGATGTTTTCGGGATCGGTTCTGTCGATAAATCCGAGATCCTGAGGAACGGGATTATTGAAGATAACCTTACCGAGAGTTGTTTTAACAAGCTTTGTAACAACTTTGCCGTCGATTTCTTTTGACATACGGATTTTGATGTTAACATGAAGACCGATATCGCCTTCATCATAAGCCATCATAGCCTCGTCAACGCTTGTATATGTGTTATAGATGAGAATTCTCTCACCGTTTTCATCAAGAATGAGATTACCGTTTTCATCCTTTGCTTCTCTTGCAGCACCAGGCTCAAACGGGTTATCGGGGTTGTAGTCTGAGTTTTCGGGATTGTTGTCGTT
>JAXJVE010000281.1:0-6333 GCA_036308705.1 Acutalibacteraceae bacterium | reverse complement strand
GCTCAAGAGATCTCACAGACTTTGCCCCGAGTGCGGTTATTATAACGGCAAGCAGGTAGTTGTTAAGGAAGCATAAGTCAAAATAAAGCGGCAGAGGTATGCGTACCCCTGCCTTTTATTTTTATATCTGAAAATTATATCTTATGCAATATCCTGATGGCTGAAAAAGGAAGATTTTTTATGATAAAAGAAAAGCTTGAGTCACTCAATCTGCCGTCGCCTTTATGTATAAACGGCGAAAAGGTGAAAACTGTTGAAGAATGGGAAAAGGTAAGACCGCTTGTTCTCAAAGCCATGCTCGAGAGCGAATACGGTTATATCCCCGAAAAGCCCGAAAAAATCGGGTTCAGAATAATAAAAGAAGATAAAGTCCGCTACTGTGCGGGCAAAGCTGTTTATATTGAACTTGAAATAGTCTGCACTCTGAACGGTGAGGAATTCACATTCCCCGTAACCTATGTTTATCCCAAAAACCGTGAAAAAATCAAAACTTTTGTCCATATAAATTTCAGACCGAACGTTCCTGATGAATATATGCCGACTGAGGAAATTGCAGATAACGGCTTTGGCTGTGCATCGTTTTGCTATGAGAATGTGACGAGTGATGATGCTGATTTTACAAACGGTCTTGCGGGTGTGGTTTATAAAAACGCAGGGAGAACGCCTTATTCATGCGGCAAAATAGCTATGTGGGCATGGGCTGCAATGAGAGTTATGGATTTTCTTCAGACCCGTGATGAGGTTGATAAAGATAATATTTGTGTCTGCGGTCATTCAAGGCTTGGCAAAACGGCATTGCTTACTGCGGCCTATGATACCCGATTTGCTGTTGCACACTCAAACTGTTCGGGTTGCAGCGGTGATTCGCTCAACAGAGGCAAGGGTGAAGGTAACGAGCTTATAGGAGATATTATTGACCGCTTTGACTTTTGGTTTTGTGAGAACTATAAAACTTACTACGGCAAGGATAACGAAACACCGTTTGAACAGCACTTTCTTTCGGCACTTATTGCTCCCCGTAAGGTGCATATAGCATCTGCCGAAGAGGATATATGGGCGGGCCCGAATCTTGAATTTCTTTTCTGTGCCGCATCATCCGAAGTGTATGAACTTTACGGCAAAAAGGGTTTTGTTTACAGCGATGATGATTTTCTTAAAACGGACAGATATCTTAATGAAGGCAATGTTGCACTCTGTCACAGAAAGGGCAGACACTATTTTTCCCGTGATGACTGGCACGGACTTATGGACTATATGAATAAATAAAAAACGGCAGGTCTGAACCTGCCGTTTTATTTTTATACACCTGAATATGCTGAGAAACCGCCGTCTACGGGAAGAACAACGCCTGTTACAAAGCCTGAATACTGCTCGTCACAAAGGAATACGAGTGCACCCGTAAGGTCTGCGGGCACTCCGAACCGACGCATCGGAGTGTGAGTGATGATTTTATTTGAACGCTCTGTGAGTGAGCCGTCTTCGTTGTAGAGAAGCTTTGCGTTCTGGATTGTTGAGAAAAATCCGGGTGCAATAGCATTAACTCTGATACCCACATCTGCAAAGTGAACCGCCATCCACTGTGTGAAGTTTGAGATAGCCGCCTTAGCCGCCGAATATGCGGGAATTCTTGTGAGGGGCTTGAATGAATTCATTGAAGAAACATTGAGGATTGTAGCGTTTTCTCTGCCGACCATATCTTTTGCAAAGCACTGAGTTGTGAGAAGTGTACCAAGGAAATTGAGGTTGAAAACAAATTCAATTCCTTTTGCATCAAGGTCAAAGAATGTTTTGACACCTTCTGCTTTTTCTGCCATATCCTTGAGTTCGAGTGTATCTTTTGTTGTTGTGCCGAGGGGTGAGTTACCGCCCGCACCGTTGATGAGAATATCGCAAACGCCAAGCTCTGCAGTAACTTTTGCTTTTGCCGCTTCAAGGCTTTCTGCCTCAAGCACGTTACAGCCTACTGCAAGAGCGGTTCCGCCTGCTGCGGTAATTTCGTCAACAACAACCTGAGCTGCATCTTCTCTAAGGTCAAGAACGGCAACTTTAACGCCGAGTGCTGCAAGATCTTTTGCAAATCCGCTGCAAAGCACACCGCCGCCGCCTGTGATAACGGCAACTCTGCCTTTTAAATTTTCGTGGAACATATATTTTCTCCTTTATATATTGACACTTTCGCCTGTTTTTGACGATTTATATGCCGCAAAAACAATTTTTTCTGCATCAGAACCTTCAAAAGCATCAATTTCAAAATTTCTGTTGTTTTTAAGGCAATCGTAATAGTCGTTAATCAGAATGGAGTGACCTACACCCCAATAACTCTGACCGTGATATATCGCTTCGGGTCTTTCCCCGATTTCGGTAATATCCGAGCCGCTGATTGAATAAATTCTGTCGCCTTCAAGCCTGAGCTTGCCTTTTTCAAACGAAAGTTCAATAAGAACATCTGAATTTTCGGAATATGCCGTTGTTGCATAGAGCATAGCGGTTTTGCCGCCTTCAAGCTCCATAATAACGCTTGCGTTATCTTCAACTTCAATTATGCCTTTGAGGTGATCGTTTGAAATATGGGCTGTAACTTTACGGCATTTTCCAGCGAAATACTGAATAAGGTCAACGGTATGAATTGCCTGATTTATAAGAACACCGCCGCATTCTTTATCTGCAGTGCCGTGCCAATCGTCGCCGTAGTAATCTTCGCCTCTGCTCCAGGTAACGAACGCACGGATTGACAAAAGTTCACCGAGAGATTTTTCGGCAATAATCTTTTTTGCAAGGCAAACACAGTTGTTATATCTGTTCTGGAAGCATACGCCGAGCTGTTTGCCGCTTTCTTTTTGTGCACTGCGGAGTTTTTCAATTTCTTCAAAAGAAACCGAGCAGGGTTTTTCCGTAAGTACATTTATGCCCGAGAGCAGAGCCTTTACGGCATAATCGGTGTGAAGATAATGCGGGGTACATATATGAACTGAATCGGGATGTTCATTTTTGAGAAGTTCATCAAAATCATAATATGCTTTTGCACCGTACTCTTCAGCAGCTTTATCTGCTCTGTCGGGTTTAATATCGGCAACTGCGATTATTTGCGTATCAGGATTGTCACGGAGAGCTTCAAGGTGCATTTTGGAAATGCTTCCGCAACCGATAACTGCAACTTTCATATCAAAAGTCCTTTCTTATCAGAAGGTTGAGGACATATCACTCTGCACGGTGGCAACAACATTATCTTTCTCTGCTTTGCCTGCGGCGATTTTCTTCTGAAGTTCGGCATAGTAAACATCTTCGTCAACGGGAAGTTCAATTGCTTTGCCGAGCCATGCTGAAAGATGAGCGGCATTTGAGATTGAAAGACCTCTGATACCTTCTTCGCCTCTTGCAACGAGCTCTTCGCCTCTGAGCACAGCGGCTGCAAATTTGTTGCAAACTTCGGAGTGCTGCTTGTTTCTACCGTCTGTTTCAACGTCAATCCATTCGCCTTCAACCCGGCCAAAGCCCTCTTCTGCATTTGCACAATGCTCGGAGATTGTGCCGTTGAGCTTATAAAGACGGAGTTTGTTATCTTCACAAACGAGTTTACCGCCGTCAAGAGTTATTTCAAAACGGTTTGTGCCGGGGCAGTCGCCTGTTGTGGTAATGAATGTACCGGTTGCACCGTTTTCATATTCAACATAAATTGTAACGTCGTCTTCAACTTCAATGTTGTGCCACTTGCCTTCGTGAACAAATGCCTGAACCTTAACGGGAAGTCCGCAGATCCACTGCCAGAGGTCAAGGTTATGGGGACACTGATTAAGAAGAACGCCGCCGCCTTCACTCTTCCAGGTTGCACGCCATCCGCCTGAGTTATAGTATGCCTGAGTGCGGTACCAGTCGGTGATAATCCAGCTTACTCTTCTGATTTCACCAAGTTCACCGCTCTGAACAAGTTCACGCATTTTTCTGTAAACGCAGTTTGTACGCTGGTTATACATAATACCGAAAACAAGGTCTGTTTTTGCGGCAGCCTCATTCATCTCTCTTACCTGCTTTGTATAAACACCTGCGGGCTTTTCGGTGAGAACGTGAACGCCCTTGCTGAACGCATACTGTGCAATGGGGGAGTGGTCATAGTGAGGAGTTGCGATGAGTGCAACATCAACTTCACCGCTGTCGATGAGTTCTTCTGCGGTGTTGTATGTTTTGAGAGAGGGCATAGCCTTCTTTGCGTTTTCAAGTCTTGCGGGGTCGATATCCGCAACGGCTGTTATACGAAGCTCTTTATGGCTGCCCTTGAGGTGCATATTGATATGTGACATACCCATATTACCAACGCCGATGATACCGAATCTTACGGGCTGAACTTCTTTTTCTATAATATTATGAATTGCTGTGCAGGCAGCTGCAAACGAAGTCATATTATCGGGATAAACAAATTTTTTGTTCATTGCGTTTGCGGTTGCATCGTCAGGCTCAAGGTTATCAAGACCTTCAAAGACTCTCAGGTGGGGTTCAACCGAAAGGAAATATACGCCTTCCTTCTGGTCAAGCATCTTCATAATTTCAACAAGATGTCCGTCACCCTCGCCTGCGGGCACAACTGTATCAATCTCTGCAATGCAGTCCTTAACGTGGAAATATGTAACATAATCCTGAAGAAGTCTGAAGCCTTCAAGCGTTTCTGAGCCGCACTGAATGTAGTTTGAAGGGTCAAAGATGCAGCCCATTCTGTCGCCGAAATATTCTGCAAGTTCAAGGCATCTTTCGGTTATATCGCCGTAAATACCTTTTTCGTTTTCGTGGCAGCAAAGAATACCGTGCTCGTTTGAATAATCAACCATAGCGTTGAGTCTTGCATAAACTTCGTCTTTATATTCATCTCTGCTCTGACCTTTTGTGAAGAAAAAGCTGAACATTCTGATGTATTTTGTATCGAGAACTTTTGCAACCTCAACAGTCTGCTTGAATGCTTCAAAATGAGGAGCAAAATCATCGTCAATTTCGATTTTACCGTAGTGTGAACCGATTGAAGAAACTTTGATTCCGTTATCGTCGAGAAGCTTTTTGAGTTCTTTTGCCTCTTCAACGTTGAATTTTGAAATGTTTTTGCCGTTGACGTTTCTCAGTTCGATATATTCAATACCGTTTGCTTTACAAGCGGCAATCTGCTCAAGAATATCGGCTGATGCTTCGTCAGCAAATGCTGAGAATAAAAATTTTGCCATAATAAAACCTCCGTTTTATATTATATTATTTTAATTTTATCATTAATTTTATAATATTTCAAGTAAAATATAAAAGAAATTTATGCATTTTAAAAAATTTGTCCGTATAAGAATATAAATAAAATATTGACACAAAAAGCTTCTATAAGATAAAATTAGATAATAAAGGCAGAAAGGGGCAGTTTTATGAAAAAATTACTTGCTGTTATTCTTTCGTTAACAATGATTGTTTCGATTTTTGCAATTCCTGCAAATGCGGCACAAATCAATAAAAACAGTGCTACGGATTATCCCTATATTTTTGTTCACGGAATGGGCGGTTGGGGTACCGATAACCCGTTTTATGATTTGTCGCCTTATTGGGGCGGCGGACTTTCCGTCGGCTCGGATACGGAGCTTATTGAAATTCTGAACGAACAGGGTGTTGAAGCCTATGCTCCCTCGGTAGGCCCTCTCAGCAGTGCGTGGGACAGAGCGTGCGAGCTTTACGCTCAGCTTACGGGTACTGTTGTTGACTACGGCGAAGCACATTCACAGGCTCATCATCACGACAGATACGGCTTTGATTATACAGGCAAAGCTACCATGGGTGAACCGTGGGATTTAAAAGAGAAAATCAACCTTGTCGGTCACTCATTCGGCGGTGCAACGGTAAGGCTTTTCACCTCGCTTCTTGCGTTCGGCGATGCAGATGAAATTGCGGCAACAGGCGAAGAAACAAGCCCTCTTTTCAAAGGCGGGCACGATTGCGTTCATTCGTGTATAACACTTTCAGCACCGCATAACGGCTCTCAGGTTGCAAATATTCTTGTTGACCCGCAGATTACATTTTTGCTTATGTCGGCGGCACTCAATGTTATCGGCTCGGTTTTCGGCAACAACTTTCTTGTCTTTTCGTTCCAGCTCGGTCACTACGGCATAACTCCCGAAGAGGATGAATTCAGAGCGTGGATTAACCCCGTCGGAATATGGAATTTTTATAAGTATAACGACCATTGCGGTTATGATATGACTCTCAGAGGTGCGGCAGAGCTTAACGAAAAAATCAGGCTTGCACCGAATACATATTATTATTCTTATACCACCGCAAACACAAAAGAGGGTAATATTATAAAATGCCAGCTTCCCGATG